>CAJURK010000036.1 GCA_910588745.1 uncultured Dorea sp.
ATTATTTATACTCCCCTCAAAAGACCGATGGCTCCCCCATCGGTCTTTTACTTTATATCTGCAAAGAAGACGCGTTCCACGCGCCTTCTCGTTCAAATATCACCATAAGCAAGGATGTCATCTTCGCTTTATCAACCTCACCACCATAACTACTACAAGAACCGGGAACACAATAGGCATGACAAGGGAAAGCACCCCTCCTATTACCGCAAATACAATCAGCAGGATTCCAACGATTCCAAGAACAAACAGCAGCGTTCTCCACCATCCGTTAACCCGGAATGCGGAAAACCGTGCATTCGAGTAACCCTGTCCGCCGTAATCCCCCCGTCTGTCTTCTTCACGCCCATTCCCGGCGCTATATCCCACATCCGCGCCGGAACGGCTCTCCGCCATACTGATAACAGATTGTGCAATCACCCAAGGATCCCCAAGCTCTTCCACAACCGCTTCTTCACTCCGTCCTTTTCGGATTTCTTCTTCCATATAAGAACGATAATAATCCATATTCTCCCGCACCATCTGGCTGTTTAATCCATTTTCCAACGCCTTCTCTAATCTTTCCAAAAATTCCTGTTTCGACATCCTAATCTCCCTGTAAAATATATTCCGCATAAACCGGATTTCTCTATAACTACTATAAAACCCTGCACTTAGAATACCATATCTATATATGGATTCCAAGCGCAAGGTTCTTAAGAATTACTAAGATTTTTCTAAACCGCTACACTTTTTACACTTCAAAAATCAGATCGCCGTAAGAAGGCATCGGCCATGCATCTTTGTCTACGATCATCTCCAGTTTATCCACAGGCCTGCGCAGCGCCTCCATTGCAGGAAACACTTGGAACTTGAAAAATTCTGCCTGTTCTTTTCCTTCCGCCATAGTTCCCGCCTCTTCTGTAACGCCTTCCAACGCCTTCAGCGCGTCTCTCGCTTCTTTTAGAAGCGCCGTTACTTCCTCAAGAGCCTCGGACTGTACCGACGCATCCGCTCCGGCTCCCTTTACAGCAATGACCGTATCCGCAAGACTCTTCGTATATTTCATAATAGCCGGAATAATCTGCTTGCTGGCCATATCGATCATAGTCTTTGCCTCAATATTAATAATTTTCGCATAGCTCTCATACTTAATCTCCGCACGGGACCTCAATTCTGCCTCTGTAAATACATGAAAACGCTCAAACAGCTTGATTGCTTTATCAGTGGTAAGCGCAGGAATCGACTCAACCATAGATTTAATGTTCGGAAGGCCTCTTCTTTCAGCCTCTGCCACCCATTCTTCCGCATATCCGTCGCCATTAAATACAATTCTGTGATGCTCGGTCGCATACTTTTTAATCAGGTCGTGTACTCCTTTGTTGAAATCATCCGCCTTCTCCAGCTCTTCGCAGGCCTCCGCAAAGGCCTCTGCCACAATCGTATTCAGCACGACATTCGGCGCGGCGGCAGAATCTCTGGAACCTACCATACGAAACTCAAACTTATTGCCCGTAAATGCAAACGGCGACGTCCGATTCCGGTCTGTTGCGTCCTTCTTCACATCGGGAAGCGTATCCACGCCCGTCTCAAGCGCGCCTTCTTTCAGGCTGTGGGTTGCTTCTCCGGTACTGATCAACTGCTCAATTACATCCTCAAGCTGCTCCCCTAAGAATACGGAAATAATCGCCGGCGGCGCTTCATTTGCTCCCAGTCTATGGTCGTTTCCAGGATCCGACGCCGACTCGCGAAGAAGATCCGCGTGTTCATCTACCGCTTTCAATATACAGGTCAATACCAGGAGGAACTGAATATTTTCATGCGGAGCTTTTCCCGGATTCAGCAGATTCTTACCTTCATCTGTGGTAAGCGACCAGTTATTGTGTTTGCCAGATCCGTTTACTCCCGCGAACGGCTTCTCGTGAAGCAGGCACTTCATACCATGCCGGCCGGCCACTCTCTTTAAGGTCTGCATCACCAGATGATTGTGGTCTACCGCTACATTACATTCCGCATAAATAGGAGCCAATTCATGTTGTGCAGGAGCCGCTTCATTATGCTGTGTTTTCGCGGAAACACCCACCCTCCACAGTTCCTCGTTAACATCCTTCATGAATCCGGCAATTCTCTGGCGGATCGTTCCAAAATAATGGTCGTCCAGCTCCTGTCCCTTCGGCGGCATAGCGCCGAACAGTGTGCGGCCTGTATAAATCAAATCTTTTCTCTGGATAAACTTTTCTGCATCCACCAGAAAATACTCTTGTTCCGGCCCCACGGAAGGAGTCACCTTCTTTGCCGTCGTATTTCCAAAAAGACGCAGAAGCCTTAAGGACTGTTCATTAATTGCCTGCATCGAACGAAGCAGCGGCGTCTTCTGATCCAGCGCTTCCCCCGTATAAGAACAGAATGCCGTCGGAATACAAAGCGTCGCGCCTGCGGCGTCATGCCTTACAAATGCAGGAGAAGTACAATCCCACGCCGTATACCCTCTCGCCTCAAACGTTGCGCGAAGCCCGCCTGAGGGAAACGAAGACGCGTCAGGTTCACCTTTTATCAATTCCTTACCAGAAAAACTCATCAGGACTTTACCGTTCTCCATCGGCGCAGAGATAAAGGAGTCATGCTTTTCAGCAGTCACGCCCGTCAGCGGCTGGAACCAGTGGGAATAGTGGGTCGCGCCCTTCTCAATAGCCCACTCCTTCATCTCATGCGCAATCACATCCGCTGTAGCCAGATCCAGTTCCTTTCCCTCCTGTATCATCTTCTTCAAGTCTCTGTATACTTTCTTCGGGAGGCGCTCCTGCATTACCGTATCATTAAACACATCTTCGCCAAATATCTTAGCCACATTCACAACATTACTCATTTTCTTCGTTTCCTTTCTCTATTTATATCCAACTAGAAACCAATCGTTTACGCCTCTGCAGACAGTAAAAAACCACTGCTTCTTATAATATAGCAAATCTGCTGTTCAGGCAAGTAATTTCCTCACGCGGCAAAAGAAAAAGACGCCCCAACCATAATTGGAACGCCTTTGTTTTTGCTATACTGCTCATATAACTCAATCATTTAAAAATGTACGGGAAAGCCGATTAAATCTTGCCGGCGCTTCCTAATACGTACTGAATCTTGTGAGCTACCATATCCTTAACAGCCTGGCGAGCCGGTTTCAGATACTGGCGAGGGTCAAAATGATCCGGATGTTCAGCATAGTATTTACGGATGTTGCCTGTCATTGCAAGACGGATATCGGAATCGATATTAATCTTACATACAGACAGCTCTGCTGCGTGGCGAAGCTCGTCCTCTGGGATACCGATTGCATCCGGCATGTTTCCGCCGTACTTATTTACCATCTCAACAAACTCCTGCGGTACGGAGGATGAGCCGTGAAGTACGATTGGGAACCCTGGAAGACGCTTTGTACACTCTTCAAGCACATCAAAACGAAGCGGCGGCGGTACAAGGATACCGTCTGCATTACGTGTACACTGAGATGCTTTGAACTTGTACGCACCATGCGATGTCCCGATAGCGATCGCAAGAGAATCACAGCCTGTCTTGTCTACGAACTCCTCAACCTCTTCCGGACGTGTATAACTCTCCTGTCCAGCCTCAACAACTACTTCATCCTCAACGCCTGCAAGTGTTCCAAGCTCAGCCTCAACTACAACGCCGTGTGCATGCGCATACTCAACAACCTGCTTGGTCAGCGCGATATTATCCTCGAATGATTTAGAAGAAGCATCAATCATAACAGATGTAAATCCGCCGTCGATACAGCTCTTGCAAAGCTCAAAGCTGTCGCCGTGATCCAGATGCAGAGCGATCGGAATCTCCGGATTCTCCTGAATAGCCGCCTCTACTAACTTCACAAGATATGTGTGGTTAGCATAAGCGCGCGCCCCCTTAGATACCTGAAGAATAACCGGACTCTTAAGTTCGCCAGCCGCCTCTGTGATACCCTGAACGATCTCCATGTTGTTCACGTTGAAAGCGCCGATTGCGTATCCGCCGTCATAAGCCTTCTTGAACATCTCAGTTGTGGTTACTAATGCCATAACTCCTACCTTCTTTCCTTAAAATGTTTCTCGTATCTTTTTCATACAAACACATTATATCCCAATTTTATGGAAAACTCAACAAAGGATTTTGCTTTCCGTTAAGAAAATGACGACGCAAAGAAAAATCGCTGATTCCTTTTGTTTGAAAGGATATCAGCGATTTATTCCAGTGACTCCGCGGGGAATCGAACCCCGGATTCCAGCGTGAGAGGCTAGCGTCTTGACCGCTTGACCACGGAGCCAAATCACTTATTTATCTTGTGCTTGTCTATTGTAGCAAATAATACCACAATAAGCAAGCACATTTTTCATTTTTTTCAAAATTTTTTATATCAGGTAATTTGCAAAACTTAATTCCACCCCTCCTTCTTCCAACAGTGGATGTTATCCATTTTTATATCAATTTTCTATATCGACAATTCTCCTACATATTTCTTCGGAACCATCAGCTTCAGCGCCTGCTGCTGATTGATGATCTCCACATAATCATGGAACCCTCCATACTCGCCGTCTAACGTCCATGGAATCTCCACTTCCGACTCAAAAGATATATGTTTTGCCTTAAACGTATACATATGCTTAGTGTCCACCTGTTCAATCAGAAGCGCCGCGATAATCTCCTGAAGTTCAATCGGATTCGAGGGTTTGCGTATCAGGGTCACTTCAAACTCTCCGTCGTCAAATTTGACATTTTTCCCTATCATATTCCGGAAGCCGCCCACAGACCTGGAATTTGTCACCATGCCATAGATAAATTCATCGGCGATAGCCTCGTCGTCATGCGTTACTTTGATTTTGTACGAAGGAACATTAAACAGCCTCTTCGCTCCCTCTAAGATATACGCCAAGTGCCCCAGTACGTTCTTTAACTCCTGCCTGGTTTCATAGGAAACATCGGTAAACAGCCCGAACGCCGCAATATATACGAACACGTCGTCGTTAAACTGTCCGATATCGCAAGGAAACGCTTCGCCCCGCACCGCATTATCGGCAGCCGCCAGCAGATCCTTGGGAATTCTTAAGCTATTGGCAAAATCATTGGTCGTCCCCGTAGGAATATAACCCACCGGAACCTTCTTCTCCCTTCCCATCATTCCCGTTACTACCTCATCAATGGTGCCGTCGCCGCCGCTGCATACCACTAGCTCATATTCATCCGTAAATTCTGTAATCTTCCGGTAGGCATCCTTGTATGCCTGCGTGGGATAGACTACCACGTCATAACCCGCTTTCACAAAAATATCCACGATATCAGACAAACTCTGCCTCAAGAGTCCCTTCCCTGCCCGCGGATTATATACAAACAGCATTTTCTTCATCCTGATACCTCCTTAAAAAAAGAGGCATGTCCGATTCATGCCTCCTACATATGTATTAGTTTTTAGATGCCAGGAAATTCTCTACGCCCAGAATCGCATCTTCCTCGTCCACGCCGTCAGCCACTACTGTAAGCTTCTCTCCGTTGCCAAGCCTTAAGCTCATCATCCCCATAATGCTTTTGGCATTGATCTTCTTATTCTCAATCTCAATATACACAGTGCTTGCATACTGATTCGCTTCCTGGACCAACAAAGCAATCGGTCTGGCATCCAGGCCTTCGTTCAACTTGAATGTGATAGGTTTCTTAATCATGTTGTCCCTCCCTGATCGTCCCTTAACTTTTCTGCTATTTCACTTAATTTCCTGAGCCTGTGATTCGCTCCGGACTTCCCAACCGGTGTTTCTAAGAGTTCCCCCAGCTCCTTAAGTGTCGCCTCCGGATAATCAAGACGTGTAAGGGCGACGTCTCTTAATCCCTCCGGAAGTTTGTCAAAACCAATGCTGTCGCGGATATAAACAATATCTTCGATCTGCTTCACCGCTGCAGACACCGTTTTATTAATGTTGGCCGTCTCGCAGTTCACCTTACGGTTTACTGTGTTGCGCATCTCCTTGAGAATCCGTACGTTCTCAAGTTCCATCAACGCTACGTGCGCTTCCATAACGTTCAACATATCCACAATCCCGGTTCCATCTTTGAGGTATACTACGTAACTCTTCTTTCTTCTGACAGTCTTAGCTTCCATATGGAAGCCAAGCATCAGACCCCGCAGATACTGCGCCATCTTCTCTGTGCTGCACACGATCTCAAAATGATAGGACTTCCTCGGATCGCTGACAGAGCCGGAAGCCAAAAACGCTCCCCTGAGATAGGCTCTCTTACAGCACACTGCCTGCACGGAAGCGTTCCGGACGGCTCTAAGCCCCCTGCCCTGCGCAAGAAAATAATACGTCTTGCTGCCAGTTTCTGGATTGCTCCGAATAGAAGTGTACGAAGAAACTTCACCCCCTATATTAAATGTTTTTTCTACTAATGTAAAGCATTTTCTTGCAACAGCTTCATTTTCCGTGTGAATGGTAAGAATCTCCTCCCCTTCCCGATCCTCTCCAAAATTTCCGCATACAGCGCTGATTGCCGCCAGTTCAGCAAGAAGGCAGTGCCTTCCCCCGGCAAATCTCTCGGCTAATTCTTCCTTTACTTTGCTCGAAAACGACATCGTCCATCCCTACTTTGCCTTTGTAATTGCATCCTTTTCAATATCTCTGTGTTCAATTTTGATTCCATAATCGCTCTCAGCCTTCGCCAGCTCCTCATACAGCGCATTAGCCAGCGTAACGGAGCGGTGCTTTCCGCCGGTACACCCAATTCCGATTACAAGCTGGGTTTTTCCCTCTGTAATATAGTTCGGTATTAGGAACCGAACCATATCGGTCAGCATATTTAAAAATTTTCCGGCTTTATCGTTATCCATTACGTAATCCTGCACCGGCTTATCGTTGCCGCTTAAAAGACGAAGTTCCTCAATATAATATGGGTTCGGCAGAAATCTTACGTCAAACACTAAATCCGCATCGTTGGGAATTCCGTATTTGAACCCAAAAGACAGCACTGTAACGTACAAGTTCTTATATTCTTTGTTCTCCACGAAGATCAGATTCATCTCTCGTTTCAGTTCCCGGATCAAAAGCCTGCTGGTATCCAGTATATAATCCGCCCTGGCCCTCAAAGGGGCAAGCGCCCTTCTCTCTTTTGTGATTCCCTGATCTACCCTGCCGTTTCCGGCAAGCGGATGGCTGCGCCGGCTCTCCTTATACCGCTTAATCAGCACCTCGTCCGACGCGTCCATATACAGCGTTTCGTAAGCAAGCCCCATCTCGTCCAGCTTGTCAAGCGCCTGCATCAAGTCCTCAAAGCCGTACCTGCTCCGGATATCCATCCCCAGCGCAACCTTATTAATTTCCGCGCTCGGCACTACCAGAAGCTCCGCAAGCTTCGGCACAAGCTGAATCGGCAGATTATCAATACAAAAGTACCCCACATCCTCCAGCATCTTAAGGGCAGACCGCTTTCCTGCCCCCGACATGCCAGTTACAACCACAAATCTCATCCTAAAAATCTCCCAGTCTCTTAACCTCCGGCTCCAGCGTAACGCCAAACTGTGCCTGTACCCTCTCAGACACCTGTTTCATCAAAGAATCAACCTCGGCTGCGGACGCCTCCCCGGCATTAATCACAAACCCACAGTGTTTCTCCGAAACCATCGCATCCCCTACGCGAAATCCTCTAAGTCCCGCATCCTGAATCAGTTTTCCCGCGAAATATCCTTCCGGACGCTTAAAAGTACTTCCGGCGCTTGGGTATTCCAGCGGCTGTTTCGAGGTACGCTTATCTTTCAGTTCATCCATAAGCGTCCGGATCTCTTCCGGATTTCCTTCCTGAAGCTCAAGCTCCGCCTCCAGAACAACATAGCCTTTTTTCGCAATCACGCTGGTGCGGTAGCCCAGCTCCAGATGCTCCTTATCAATCGTAACGATCCGGCCTTCCTCATCAAGAACCGTAACATTTACCAGAACATCCTTCATTTCACCGCCGTAAGCGCCTGCGTTCATCACACAAGCTCCGCCCAGCGTACCCGGAATTCCGGCCGCAAATTCAAATCCGCAGAGTCCCGCTTCCAGCGCTATACCGGCAATCTTCGCCAAGGACGCCCCCGCCTGGGCGCGGATGCGCGTCCCTTCCGCCTCCGCTCTGCTCATCTCCTTAAAAATCTGAATCACCACGCCGCGATATCCCGCGTCGGATACCAGCAGATTACTGCCGTTCCCCACGATGCTGTAAGGCGCCTGTTCCTCCCTGCAGACGGCGACGGTCTGCTTTACCTCTTCCTTCGTTCGCGGCATCACAAAATAATCTGCCTCGCCCCCGATTCGGAACGTGGTATGTTTCTTCATCGGCTCTGACAATCGTACTCTCTCCTCAGACAGTGCGGCGGTTAATTTTCTATATAATTTCTGTTCCATAGGCATTTACTCCAATCTGTTCCTATCTTTTCTGCATCTTATACGCTCCCGCGGTTTTACAGCAAAAACCGCGGCGCAAACTCACAACAATCATACACCAAAACATACCGGATGTAAAGGAATCCGCTCCTTCTCTACTTGCATTATTTCCCAAAATACGGTATATTATTGTTATTGTTCATACATAACTTTACGCTTACCGTAAAGTCCGTATGAACACGCGAATTTATAAGTGCAGCATTATGCACAATTTTAAAAGATAAGAAGGAGTGAACATATCATTGGACTCGGGTGACGCCATACAATTAATTGTATTACTGTTATTACTATTTCTTTCCGCTTTTTTTTCATCTGCGGAAACTGCAATGACAACTATTAATAAAATTCGAATCCGAACATTAGCCGAAGAAGGAAATAAACGCGCCGAAACGCTTCTGCATATCACGGAGAATTCCGGCAAGATGCTGAGCGCTATCCTGATTGGCAACAACATTGTAAATCTGTCTGCAGCTTCGCTGACTACTACCCTGGCATATAACCTAGGCGGCTCGTTCGTCGCGCTTGCCAGCGGTATTTTAACGCTCGCTATTCTGCTGTTTGGCGAGATTACGCCAAAGACTATGGCTACCATTCACGCAGAGAAAATTTCCCTTACCTATGCGCCGATTGTCAATATTTTTATGAAGATTATGACTCCGCTGATCGCCATTGTAAACGGCATGGCCATGGGAATTCTGACGCTGCTCAGAGTGGATCCCAACGCCAAGCGTACCCTTATGACCGAGAACGAACTGCGTACCATCGTAGACGTAAGCCACGAAGAAGGTGTGATTGAATCAGAAGAAAAAGAAATGATCTACAACGTATTTGACTTAGGCGACGCCAAAGCCAAGGATGTTATGGTTCCGCGCGTCCATGTAACCTTTGCAGACGTGGAAAGCACCTATGATGAACTGATTGCCATCTTCCGGGAAGACAAGTTCACGCGTCTCCCTGTATTTGAAGAAACCACGGATCATGTTGTCGGTACGATCAATATGAAAGATCTTTTGCTGTACGACACGAACAAACATGATTTTCATGTGCGGGACATCCTGCGGGAAGCTTACTTTACCTACGAATATAAGAATACGGCCGAATTGCTGATTGAGATGCGGCAGGCATCCTTTAACATCGCCATCGTGCTGGATGAATACGGCGAAACAGCCGGCCTTATTACCTTAGAGGATCTGCTGGAAGAAATTGTAGGCGAAATCCATGACGAATATGACGAGAATGACGAAGACTTTATCATAGAACTAAGCGAACGGGAATACAGCGTAGAAGGCGCTGTAAATCTGGAAGAAATCAACGGCAAATTAGACTTAAATCTGTCTTCCGATGATTACGATTCCGTCGGCGGCCTGATTATTGAGCATTTAGACCGGCTTCCGGAAGCCGGCGATGAAATAACCACAGCGGAGGGCATCCGCATGGTGGTCGAAAAATTAGACAAAAACCGCATCGAGCGGGTACACATGTATCTGCCGGAACCGGCAGAAAAAGAAGGGGATTCCTAATATGGAATCCCTTTTCTGATCTCTCGCCGCTCCGCAATATATTTACTTCCTCTGGAATACCTTCATCGCCCGCTTTACATCTTCTTTCATTGCCTCTGCCGCCGCAAGCGCCATCTGGTCATAGAACAGCGGCTTCTCCCCGTCCTTCCAGTATTCCACAGAAGCCCTGCCGCCTGCAGTATTCATGTATGTATAATAATTCACCTTACAAATCCCATTCTCAATTGCCGCTTTATAATCTTCATCCGATACCCCGGAACCGCCGTGCATCACAAGGGGAATTCCCGCCGCGTCCCGGATTGCGGCAACCCGCGGCAAATCAAGCTTCGGTTCTGTCAGATACACCCCGTGGACAGTCCCGAACGCGACGGCCAGAGAGTCCACGCCGGTCCGCTCCACAAATACCTTCGCCGCCTGCGGATCCGTATAAATATCCTGGATATCCTCATAATCTGCCGCCGAATCAGCCTCTGTTCCCTCTCCCGCAACTATCTCAGAGGTAAAGATATGTCCCAGCTCCGCTTCCACGCTAACGCCTGCCGCATGGGCAATCCTTACAATTTCTGCCGTTTCCCGGACATTGGTCTCAAACTCTTTCCCGGACGCGTCATACATCACCGAAGTAAAACCCAGCCGGATCGCTTGTACGCACCGCTCAAAAGAACTGCCATGATCCAGATGCACCGCCACCGGCACCTTGGCGCGTCCGGCATAAAACAAAAGAACCGGCCCGATCTCGTCCATCGGAACAATCGTATCATGACTCTGCGCATGCTGTAAAATTACCGGACAATCCAGTTCCTCCGCCGCCCGGATAATCCCCTGAATACTCTCCAGCGTCGTCCCGTTAAACGCCCCGACAGCCTTCCTCTCCCTCTTCGCCTCATCCAATAACGCCTTCACTGTAACTAACATCTCTCTTCTTCACCTTTCCCTAATTTTCATAGCAGAATTTATCCCTCGCTATCTGATATTCTTACCCCCAGTGGACAAAGGGACACACGGCTGTTCCTTTGTCCACTGAGGGTACCCTGCCTCTCACTTCCAAAAACCTCCTCGGCAATTCATCTTCACAAACTACCTTATATTCAACCCATAATTCTTCGCATAATACCACAGCGTCTTCTGCGCAACCATCTCATTGGTAATCAGCGTATGAATCAGCCCGCTTTTTGCAGCAATGTAAATGCTCTCTGCCTTCACCACCTCGTCCGCCACGCAGATCACCTCCGGAATTGCCCGTATTTCCTCCAGGCTCAATCCAATCAGCAGGCTGTTCCAAGTGTTATTCACCGCGCGCCCATGTTTATCAAAATAATTGTAGGACAAATCTCCCTTGATGTGCATACTATCGGGAAGCTCCCCGGCATTGTAGCCATGCAGATAAGCCTCTTTGACTTCTGCATAGCGAAATGTGCTGCCGATGCCGACCACCGCGATATCTGCCGTCCTTGCCGCATCCATCGTATTCTTAATAAAATGCTGTTTCTTTAAAATATCTTTTGCCTGTGTAGAATCCACCAAAATCGGCGCATGGAGGCGCATACTTTTCGCCCCGCATTTCATTGCAAAGACTTCGCTGACACTGTTTGCTTCTATCTTAGCATACTCCTCGCTTAAGCCGCCGGACATCGGAATAAAAACCACATGAAAATACGACTTTGGAACGGATAAGTACTCCGCAATCTCTCTCGTCGTCCTCCCGGCGGAAACCGCTACTTTCGTAACTTCCGAAAGCCTCATAGCCAGATACCTCCCAGCTTCCCGGGCTAGTTTCTGGCTGTTCGCTTCTGTGTCTGCCGGCACAATAATAACCTCCGCCAGCCCAAACAATTTCTTTAACTGAGCCTCCAAAGGCTGATGCGGCCTGTTGATTCCATCGGAAATCGTTATTTTAACGACTCCTTTCTCCTTTGCCTTTGCCAATAATTTTGAAACCAGCGACCGGCTCATATTCAGCTTTTTTGCTATCGCCTGCTGTGTCATCTGCTCATGATAATATAAATGAGCAACCTGAACTAACAAATCCAAATCCATTGTTCCTCCCACAGAGCCTGCTGCCCGCAGCTTTCTGCGAATACCCGGATGGGTTGCCGTCTCTGAACTACTTTGTCAAATCAACCCCATAATATTCCAGCAAAAGCCTCTCCGCTTCTGCATTCCAGCAGCCTTGATGCCTATCGCAGGAATCCGCCAGCCGTTCAAACAGCTTGTTCTTTTCTCCCAGCTTCCTAAAATCCTCAATTGCCGTAAGCGGCAGGTCAATATGAGGATAAATCAACTTCTTCCCTCCCGGTATTCCCGGCACATTCAACGTTGTATCCACCGCGCTTTCCAGTCCGCCGATATGGGTAACCATCACCGTCGGATGGATCCGCCCTTCTTCCATCAGTTTCAGCGCCTCGTACAAATCCTCATTGGTGCTTCCGGTAAAGCCTACCGTATGGGTTCTTGCATAATGCACATTATAGAAATTCACGGTTGCGGACAGCGTCTGGTCCACCGGACCCGCAAAAAAATTCAGACATCCGTCTTCCGCTAAAAGCCCGTCCGCCTGCTCGATCAGCGCTCTTACCGGCGCATACACAAATACGTCGTCATACCCTTTGCCTCCCGTCAGTTTCCGAAGCTCTTCCACCGGGTTCTTAAGCCCCGCGCTATTTACAAAGATTAATTCCTTTCCCTCCCTGGCTTTCAGCATCTTCTTTGCCCTCTCGATGCGTTCATCGGAAACATCCGCCGCTACGATCAGCCTGGCGCCATGTTCGATCTGAAGGGCGTAATCAATGCATTCTAACCCCATGGGACCGCAGGCTCCTAAAATAATTTGATTCCCGCCTTCCTTAATCCCCATGATGTGCCGATGATTGGTTTTTGACGTATGATACATTCTGCGATACCCCGCAATAATACAGGAAGTCGGCTCTGACAGCGACGCCTCAAAAAATGATTCCCCCTTAAACGGAATCAGGCTTCCCGTCTCCATCACTTCTGCCGGAAGTATCGAATAGGTACTGTCGCCGCCATAGGTTCCGTAATTATATCCTACCGTCCTGGAAACTCCCTCCACAGTAACTTCTGGCTGCACGGTAAATTTCATTCCTTTTTGATAGGTATCCTTCCATTTATCTCCCACATCCACAATAATTCCGGATAGTTCGTGTCCAATAACCGCCGGATGCTCCGACAAGCGTTCCGTAACCCTCTTATGCCTGTCCCCCTGCTGCACCAGCTTATAAGTAGACATGCACACGCTGTCTGAAATAATTTTCACTAACATCTCATCTTCTTTCATCTCCGGAAGTTCAAAACTGTCCAGGCGAAGGTCTTTTTCTCCATAAAGGCGAACCGCTCTTGTTTTCATAATTCGTTTCTCTCCTTTTCCTTGTACTATGGTACTATCCTATATGTTAATCTCAGTGCAAATCAATTGTCAATAAACTGACAGTCTTTGGAACAATTGTTACACAACAACAATCTCCACACTTTTCCAGACGTAGAATATGTTCCGCTTTACGCTATTATATTGCATTTTTCCAGCATTTTGTATAGGATAAGTGCAATTCGAGCAAGTTTTTCAAAAATATAGGCGTCCGCCCCGCCCAAATGGGTTTCGGTTACGCTGCCTGAAAGGAGGACTTTTTCATGCTCACATCACTGTTAGCCGTTTTATTTACCGCTTATGTACTGCAAAGTATCTTTTCATGGTTTCAGCTTAAAAGGGTATACCATTTGATCGACGCTGTAAGGAAGCAGCACAAGGGCGAGAACTGCCATCTGGTGACCGGTTCTGGCAGAAAGACTTTTTTTGTGATAAAAAAAGGCGTCTTCATGATTCTTGTCGTGGATTTTGACGGCAATGTAGCAGACTATTACGACATGGAGGGATACTCCGTTTTTATTACTCCAAAACAAAACCCTGGATATATTGGAATTCCGTTTGAAGAGGTGCGGAAACGCCTAACAAAAAGCAGTTATCTGGCCGCTTTCGACAACGCGGCCAAGCAACTCGGTTATTTGCGCTCTGCTGCCAACATGGCGCCATTTTCTGGCAGAAGCGCGCAATAATAAATATACCATTTACATTTAAAAGGAGGAGACTTGTATGGAATTTTTAGTTTCTCTTGCGAACGGACTTACCGGTATAGTAAGCGCCGGCGCAGAAAATCTGGTTGGCCTGATAACCGGAGTGTTACCAAACGTACTTATTTTGTTGACGCTTATTAACGCTCTTGTAGCTCTGGTGGGCGAAGAGAAAGTGATGAGCGCGGCAGGGAGGATTACCCGTTTTCGAATTCTCCGATATACGGTAATCCCATTTATGGGATTGTTCTTCTTTACCAATCCAATGTGTTATACCATCGGACGTTTTGTAGACGAGGACTGTAAACCGGCGGTCATCGACTCGCTGTTCTCATTTGCTCATCCGATCACAGGTATTTTTCCTCATGCCAACTCCGGCGAACTGTTTGTGTGGCTGGGTATCTCCGCTGGTCTTACGACGCTTGATGTTTCCACCACCCCGCTTGCAATCCGCTATTTTCTCGTAGGTATCATCGTGATGTTCCTGCGCGGAAATATCACAGAATTTGTAACAAAAGCAATGCTTGGACGTGAAAGCGTTAAAAAGAAGGAGGGAAATTAGTATGCATCCAGTTGTAAAAATTGAACGCGGCCCTAATGGCTGGGGCGGGCCGCTCCTGGTATCTGAAACTGAAACGCAGCATGTCGTAGCATCTGTTACCGGCGGCGGAATTCATCCCCTGGCGCAGAAAACCGCCGATCTCCTAGGCGTAAAAGCCGTAGACGGTTTCAGCAGCAAAGTTGAACCAGACCATATCATTGTCGCCTTCGTTGACTGCGGCGGAACGGCACGCTGCGGCGTTTACCCGAAAATGGGCGTAAAGACGGTTGACGTTCTTCCAATCGGACCTTCCGGCCCTCTGGCAAGCTTTATCAATGAGAATAATTTCTGTTCCGGGGTAACCCTGGATACCATTACGCTGGCAGAAGGCCAAGCCGCCGCTAACGCTGCAGAACATACCGCCGCCGCACAAGCAGAACCCGAGAAAACAGCCGCGCCGGAACCTGCTTCCGGCGGAGCCATTGGCATTATTACCCGCATGGGACGGGCTGTAGGCAGTGTTGTGCAGACGTTCAATCAGGCGGCCAGAAATACCCTGGATATCGTCATTAAGAATATCATCCCCTTTATGATGTTCATCAGCGTCATCGTGGGAATTGTAAACTATACGGGAATCGGCACAATTCTTGCCAACCTGGTAAAACCCCTGGCAGGAAGCCTTCCCGGTCTGATTGGATTATCGATTTTCTGCGGCATTCCTTTCCTGTCGCCCGTACTTGGTCCCGGAGCCGTTATAGCCCAGATCATCGGCGTTATCCTTGGAAATGAAATCGGCAAAGGCGTAATTCCTGTTTCATATGCCCTGCCTGCGCTGTTTGCCATCAACTCGCAGGTTGGCTGCGACTTCGTTCCGGTGGCACTGACACTGGCGGAAGCCGACGACGCCACTACATCCGTTGGCGTTCCGGCTATGCTCTTTACCAGATTAGTAACCGGACCTATGGCGGTGCTGATCGCATATTTCCTTAGTTTTGGATTATAAGAATTTCAACAGAAAAGGAGCTGTTCCCAGCTCCTTTTCTTCCGATGCATCCGCTTCTATACAAATGCTTTTACTCTCTCATAAATGCTGTCTGCATCCAGCCCGAACTTCTTCACCAGCTCCGCAGCCGGTCCTGATTCGCCGAATACGTCGTTGATTCCAATCTTCATTGTCTTTGTCGGCGCTTTCTCAGAAAGCACGTCGCATACCGCGCTTCCCAGACCGCCGATTACGGAATGCTCTTCCACTGTGACTACCTTACCGGTCTCCTTTGCGGCAGCAACCACCAGTTCTTCATCCAGCGGCTTAATCGTATGAATATTGATTACCTTTGCATCAATGCCGTCTGCCGCCAACTTTTCCGCCGCCTCTAAGCAATTTGCCACCGGAAGCCCGGTTGCAATGATGGTCACATCCTTGCCTTCTCTCAAGACGATACCCTTGCCAAGTTCAAATTTATAATCCGGTTTGTCGTTGATCACCGGAACCGCAAGCCTTCCGAACCTCATATATACCGGTCCTTCATGCTCATAAGCCGCTGTAACTGCCGCCTTTGCTTCCACGTCGTCAGCCGGACAGATCACCGTCATACCGGGAATGGTTCGCATCAGGGCGATATCCTCGTTACACTGATGGGTAGCGCCGTCTTCGCCGACAGAAATTCCCGCATGGGTAGCTCCAATCTTTACGTTCAGCTTCGGATAACCGATGGAATTGCGCACCTGCTCAAACGCGCGTCCCGCCGCAAACATAGCGAACGTACTTGCAAAAGGAATTTTCCCTGTAGCGGCAAGTCCTGCTGCCACGCCCATCATATTGCCCTCGGCGATGCCGCAGTCAATATGGCGTTCCGGAAAAGCTTTCATGAACACGCTTGTCTTGGTTGCCCCTGCAAGGTCGGCGTCCAGTACAACGACCTCTTCGTGCAATTTACCTAATTCCGCCAAAGCATTACCATAACTCTCTCTTGTTGCAATCTTCTTTACATCTGACATAATGCTTCACCTACCTTCTTCAAATCTTCCATCGCTACCGCATACTGCTCGTCGTTCGGCGCGGAACCATGCCAGGATGCCTGATTCTCCATAAAGGATACTCCTTTACCCTTTACGGTCTTCGCGATAATTGCCGTCGGCTGGCCTTTGGTTTCCCTTGCTTCCTTAAATGCAGCCGCAAGCTGGTCAAAATCATGCCCGTCCACATTGATTACATGAAAATTAAACGCTTCAAACTTCTGATCGATCGGATACGGAGAATTCACCTTGCTGATGTCTCCGTCAATCTGCAAGTTGTTGTTGTCTACGATTACTACCAGGTTGTCTAACTTCCTGTGAGCCGCAAGCATAGAAGCCTCCCACACCTGGCCTTCCTGAATCTCGCCGTCTCCTACCAATGTATATACGCGGTAATCCTCTCCGGACAGCTTTGCTGAAATTGCCATGCCGACCGCCGCCGAAATGCCCTGTCCTAAAGAACCGGAAGACATATCTACTCCTGGAATATGTTTTTTATCCGGATGTCCCTGCAGGTAAGAACCTGTATGGCGGAACGTCTTCAAATCTTCTACCGGGAAAAATCCTTTCTGAGCCAGTACGGAATAATAACCCGGCGTGGTATGTCCCTTCGACAATACAAAACGATCCCTGCCCGCCTTATCCGGCTCTTTCGGATCCACATTCATCTCCTCAAAATACAGATATGTATAAATATCTGCCGCTGATAATGAGCCGCCCGGATGGCCGGACTTCGCGCTGTGTACCGCTTCAATCACACCTTTGCGAACCTCATTAGCAGTCTTCATAAGTTCTACTTTGTTCATGAAAATTGCCTCCTATTTTCTAGTATCCTTTCAAGTAACCTGATGTTTTCATTATATAGACTAAAGCGCAGATGGTCAATAGAGCCTGCGCTTCTTATACAAATGTTCTGAACATATTGTTACTGTTCACTTCGTTCACAGCAACTTTCGCAAATCCATTTAAAATTCGCTTCGCGAATAGGGCTTCCTAAAGCTCCGTCCGCCCCTCCAACGCCCGGAGCAGCGTCACTTCGTCGATATACTCTAAGTCTCCTCCCACCGGAACGCCGCTTGCTATCCTGCTGACTTTGATTCCCGCGGGCTTAATCAATTTGCTGATATACATGGCTGTGGTTTCTCCCTCTAAGCTGGAATTGGTAGCAATGATTACCTCTTCTACATCCCCTTCCAACCGTGTAATCAGCTCTTTCAGCTTAATGTCCCCCGGCCCGACTCCAAGCATCGGGGAAATAGCTCCGTGGAGTACGTGATATACGCCCTCGTATTTGCCGATCTTCTCATAAGCCGCCAGATCTCTGGTGGTCTCTACGACCATAATCGTTCCCTGATCCCGCTTGCTGTTGCTGCATATAGGACACACGTCCCTGTCCGTTAAGGTCTGGCACCGCTGACAGTAGCGCACGTTCTCCCTGGCTTCCACCATAGAATCCGCAAGCTCCCGCACCTGCTCCCTGGGCATGTGTATCAAATGAAAAGCCAGCCTCTGGGCTGACTTTGGTCCGATTCCCGGAAGCCTTGAGAATTCCTCTATTAACTTACTGATCTGGCTGCTATAATAATCCACCCGGCATTCCTCCTGTGAATTTGGACATAGCCCCTGCCGATTCGGCGTCTACTTTATCCAATGCCTCATTGACAGCCGCAACGATCAGATCTTCTAACATTTCCACATCATCCGGATCAACAACTTCTTCTTCCAGCTTCACTTTTAACACCTGCTTTTTGCCGGATACCGTCGCCTCCACAGCGCCGCCTCCCGCTGTCGCCGTAAATTCTTTCGTCTCTAATTCCTTCGCCTGTTCCTCCATCTGGCGCTGCATCTTCTGCGCCTGCTTCATAAGATTTGCCATATTTCCGGGCATTCCTCCGCCCGGAAAGCCTCCGCGTCTTGCCATGGGTCTTTTCCTCCTTTAATCTTCTATCGTTATATTCATATGAATCATTTTTTCTAAATCTTCGATATCTACAAACTGATCTTCAAAATGTCTGCCTTCTTCTACTTTCAAGACGTCAATCTCAACCGTCTTGCCAATCCCGCTTTCAATCAGCCGGGAGATTTCTTCTTTATGCTCTTTCTTTGCCACAAAATCAGCGCTCACTTCATCCGGAAGCACGATCTGAAGCCGGTCGTTTTCCCCGGCGCTTAACCGCGCCCTTTTCAGATACTGCCTCAGCATAACCGGAGCCTCTTCTGTCAGGCTCCGAAAGTTCTTTGCCGCCTCCTTCACGTCCTCGGACAATGCCTTAGGAAGTTCCGGCTTTCTCCTGTCCTCAAGCGGCTCTCCGGGTTCCTTCTTACCGGTATGCTCTGGAGCCGGCACGGCAATTCCCTTCTCAACCGCATCCTCCAACGCCCGGATTCTTGCAAGCAGCGCGTCCTGGCTGCTCTCCATCTGAGGCTTGCACAGCTTGATAAACGTCACCTCCAAAAGCACCCTCTTCTGTGTGGCATACCTTAGCTTGCCGGTAAGCTCAGAAAAAACACGGATAAACCGAATCAGCTCTTCCGGCTCGACCATCTTAGCCTCTTCTTTTAATTGCGCCAGGCTCTCTGTCGATACATCCAGAACCTCCTCCATATCGTCGGAACTCTGAATCAGAAGAAGATTTCTCAAATACCAGGTAAAATCTACCGAAAGCTGAGATAATTCCCTCCCCTGCATAACAAGTTCGTCCAAACTGGCTATCACCCTTTTCACATCCCGCGCAAGCAGTTCTCTAAACAGCCTGCTGAACACATCTGTATCTACTGCTCCCAGAACTTCCAGCGCCCTATCGTAGGTCAGCCGTTCTCCGATATAAAACGCCGCGCACTGATCCAGAAGGCTTAAGGCGTCGCGCATCGCCCCGTCCGCCGCCCTGGCAATATAGCGCACCGCTTTCTCCTCTACATCCAGACCTTCCTTCTGTATCAGCTCATTCAGCCTTTCGCAGATCGTGTCAATCGATATCCTTTTAAAATCATATCTCTGACAGCGGCTTAGAATCGTTACCGGTATCTTATGCGCCTCTGTCGTCGCCAGAATAAAGATCACGTATTCCGGCGGTTCTTCCAGCGTCTTAAGAAGCGCGTTGAACGCCCCGATAGAAAGCATATGCACCTCGTCGATGATATAGACCTTATACTTTCCCTCTGTAGGGCGGTAAGCAACCTCCTCCCTGATTTCGCGAATGTTATCGACTCCATTATTCGAGGCGGCGTCAATCTCAATCACATTCATAGATGTGCCTGCTGAAACCGACTGGCACATCTCACATACTCCGCAAGGACTGCCCTCCGTCGGCTGCCCGCAATTCACCGCCTTTGCAAATATCTTGGCAACCGTCGTCTTACCCGTTCCCCTGGTACCGCAGAACAGGTAGGCATGGCCTATACGCCCCGTCTTTATCTGATTCTTTAATGTCTTTACAATAGCGTCCTGTCCCTTAACATCCTGAAATTCACCGGGACGGAACTTCCGGTACAGCGCCGTATAGCCCATGTGCGTCACTCCCTGATTCTGTCTTATTTATCGCCAAAACTAATACCAACCTGTCTGGCTTCCTGCACGATCTTCGAGCGCGGATCAACATATTTTAGTTTCCCCGCGACCTCGGTAAGAGGAACCTTTACCGTTTCACCATCCCGGATCGCCGCCATATATCCGTATTCCCCGTTCAATATCATATTCGCGGCAAACGCGCCGAGGCGGGTAGAAAGAACTCTGTCATAAGGACATGGCGTACCGCCCCGCTGCGTATGTCCGGGAACCGTAATACGCACTTCCTGAGCCGTCTTCTTCTGAAGTTTCGCCGCAACCTCATAGGCAACCGACGGATAAATGTTCTTTTCTTTCTCCAGTTTTTTCTTCATCTCTTTTTTGGACAGCTTCGCATCCTTTTTTGAAATCGCCCCTTCTGCTACGGCAATAATAGTAAACCGTTTTCCTTCTTTTGCCCGCTTATTGATCATATCCGCAAGAACATCCACGTCATAAGGAATCTCCGGTATCAGAATGATATCGGCGCCTCCCGCAATTCCCGCATGGAGGGCAACCCAGCCCACCCGGTGTCCCATAATCTCCACAATAAACACCCGGCTGTGGGAAGTAGCCGTGGTATGGATCTTGTCAATGGTATCCGTAGCAATATCCACCGCGCTCTGGAAGCCGAAAGTCATATCCGTCCCCCAAAGGTCATTGTCAATCGTCTTGGGAAGCGTAATCACATTCAGTCCTTCCTCGCTCAGCATGTTCGCCGTCTTATGCGTACCGTTGCCTCCAAGAACCACCAAACAGTCAAGGCTCAGTTTGTGGTAGGTATGCTTCATAGCCTCTACTTTATCCAGTCCGTTCTCGTCCGGATCCCTCATTTTCTTAAACGGCTGTCTGGATGTACCCAAAATCGTCCCGCCTACGGTCAGTATGCCGGAAAAATCTCTGGATGTCATCATCTTAAAATCCGAATAAATGAGTCCCTTATACCCTGCCTGGAATCCGTAAATCTCTACGTCGTTCCTCTCGTTAAAGATTCCCTTAACCACTCCCCGCATGGTAGCGTTCAATGCCTGACAATCGCCCCCGCTTGTAAGCATTCCAATTCGTAACATAATTGTATCGCTCCTTCCGCAATGATTCATTAATTTGAAATCTATTATAGCACAATCAAAAAAAGTATGCTACAATAAAGAAGCGGTGATGGCAAATGATTGAGGGCATTTGTCGTTTCTTTTCTCAATATTATTTCATAAAGGAGATGGATTCATCCATGGACAGACTGGATATTAAGCTATGGAAACTCGCGGCAAAGGGACAGATTGTTCCGGACCGGAGCCTGCTTAAGACACCAGAACAGATCGCAGCTATCAGGCGAAGCGCAGCGTTAAACACAGCGGTTCTTGACCATGTAGCCGCACATATCAAACCCGGCGTCAGTACTGCTGAAATTGACGCCCTGGTATACGACTACACGGTAAGTCACGGCGCCATTCCCGCCCCGCTGAATTTTGAGGGTTTCCCAAAAAGCGTCTGCACTTCCGTTAATGATGTGATCTGTCATGGTATTCCTGACGAACACGAGATTCTTCAGGAAGGAGATATCATCAACGTTGACGTCTCCACGAATTTGGATGGATATTTCTCTGATGCTTCGCGCATGTTCGCGGTCGGCAGAATCAGCGACCGAAGCAAGCGGATTATCGAGGTCACTGCAGAATGCGTTGAACTGGGACTCCGGGCTGCCCGGCCATGGGGTCATCTGGGCGATATTGCCCATGCCATTCATTTCCACGCACAGGCCTGTGGGTATTCTGTTGTGGAAGAGATTGGCGGCCATGGAATCGGTCTTGCATTCCACGAAGAACCTTTTGTCAGTTATGTAACTCCAAAAGGCACGGAGATGGTTCTCGTTCCCGGCATGATGTTCACCATCGAGCCGATGATCAACGAAGGCAGTCCCGATTTCTTCGTAGACGAGGACAATGGCTGGACTGTCTACACCATAGACGGCGGTCTTTCCGCGCAGATCGAATACATGGTTCTGGTTACGGAGAACGGCGTAGAAGTATTAACGAAATAACTTACCGATTTCTTAAAGTTTAATCTTGGATTGAAAGGCTCCCCGGAAACTTGCCACTTCCGGAGAGCCTTTCGCTTTTGATCTCTTATTTCTCTTCATTCTCTGAATTTATAAAAACCGCGGCAGAATATGCATCCATATGAACCCATGCGTTTCCGCCTTCTACCGGGCAGGTAACGACGTCTGTCGTATACCCTTCATTCTGGCTGTATACAAGCCGCTTCATGCTGCCATCCATCGGAAATTCCGCCAGCCAAACAGGTATCTGTACCTGCCGGCATTCTCCTCCGCTGTTAATGACAATCACAAACTGGTTGCGGATATCAAACCGCCCATATGCCAATACGCATTCCTGCGCCGCAAGAATCTTGATTGAACCGGTGAGAAAAGCCTGATACTGATTATGAAGTCCTATCATCACCTTATGAAAGGCAATCATCTCCTTATCCTCTCTTCCCCACGGATAAGTTCTGCGGTTATCCGGATCCGTAAACCCGCACAGTCCCGCCTCATCCCCGTAATATACGGTAGGCGCTCCCACCCAGGTCATCTGCATAACCACCGCCTCGCGCATAACCGCCGGCTTTATATTCCTCTCCGCGTCCTCCGGGCTATAGGCTCCGAGTCTCCCCACCAGATGATTTGTTCTGGTCAAGAACCGGGAATGGTCATGGTTCGACAATTCATTCATCGCAGTCTGTAAGGACGGCGTCATGTAACAGGTCATATTGTGGGAAATCATATGAACGAAGGCGTCTGCGTTTCCGCACAGATCCGGCCGCTCTTCATCACTGTGCTTTTCCATACCTGTAAGAAACCAGGTAACCGGCTCCATAAAAGCGTCGTAATTCATAACCGAATCCCACTCGTCGCCTTCCAGCCACTCTTTCGGGTCGCCATAGTGTTCCGCCAGAATCAGCGCATCCGGATTTGCTTCCTTCACTGCCCTGCGGAATTTTTTCCAGAATTCATGATTATATTCTTTGTCGTGTCCCAAATCCGCCGCCACGTCCAAACGCCATCCGTCTACGTGATACGGCGCCGACACCCATTTTTGTCCAATCCTCAGTATATATTCCACCAAGGAATCCGACGCCTCATAATTCAGCTTTGGCAGTGTGTCATGCCCCCACCATCCGTCGTAATTCCCATTATTCGGCCAAGCCTCTTCCCCTGAATCCCGGAAGTCAAAATAGGACCTGTAGGGACTATCCGCAGACACATACGCCCCAGGCTCAAACCCTTCCATTCCTTCATAGATGTGTTCCCTGTCCATCCATTTGTGAAAGGAGCCGCAATGGTTGAACACGCCGTCAAGAATCACCTTCATCCCTCTGCTGTGGATTTCTTCAACCAGTTCGGCAAAAAACCGGTTGCTTGCCTCTAGATTCTCCCAATCCGTCACCCGCTTCTGGTATCTGGCCGCATGAAAACCTTCCCTGAAATCCGCTTCATTCTCCGGCTCTTCTAAATCGTTGATAATCACCCCAAAATGAGGATCAATATAATCATAATCCTGATTATCGTACTTATGGTTAGACGGCGACACAAACAACGGATTAAAATAAATAACCTTTACTCCCAAATCCTGCAGGTAATCCAATTTATCTTTCACTCCCTGCAGATCGCCGCCGTAAAAATTGCGGACATCCATCACCGAAGGCGTCTGGTTCCAGTCCTTCACCGCCTTCACAGGTTCATTGATATAGTAATATTCATTGTCTACTACGCTGTTGGATGGATCCCCGTTGCAAAATCGATCTGTAAATATCTGATACATGACCGCCCCCTTCGCCCACTGGGGAGTCGTAAAACCCGGGCAAATCCGGAACGCATAGAAGTCTACTAACGAATCGCATGGACCGTATTGATTATAATAGACAACTTCCTCTCCTTTCCGAATCCGGAAACAGTATTTCATCATTTCTGTTCCCGTTTTCCGATAAATACGATAATAATCGAAATTATGGACGGTATCTGATTTTTCCATTTCATAAAACGCTCCGTCCAGATACAGCTCTACGCTGTCCGCATCATCTGCAGCCGTCCGAAACAGAAATTCCACCGCTTCTTCCGGCATCGGTTCCGACGGTATTACATAATTCTCCGTTCCGTCGCAAAACAAAGCCTCCCTGTTCATAGAACCCCCATCTCATCAGAGATTTCAGACACTTCCAGGCCGTCAAATAACGCCTCAAATTCTTCTCTGGTAATTTTTTCTTTCTCCAACAGCAGTTGGGCGCAGTCCCCCAGTACCTTGTGATACTTGGAAATAATTCTCTTCGCCCGCCGATAGCACTCGTCGATAATCCTTTTTATCTCCTGGTCGATGGCGCCTGCCACATCTTCCCCATATCCCCTCTGGCTATGGACAAGATCTCTTCCGATAAATACTTCGTCGCTGTCATTGTCATAATTAATCAGTCCCAGTTTCTCAGACATGCCGAACTTGGTAACCATGGATCTTGCAATCCCGGTTGCCTGCTTAATATCCTGGGACGCGCCGGTCGTAATGTCGCCGAATACTTCCTCCTCGGCAATCCGTCCGCCAAGAGCCACTGTAATATCCTGCAGCATCTTGCCTCTGGTATTAAACATCTCATCTTTCTCCGGCAGCGGCATCGTATAGCCCGCCGCGCCCATTCCGGTAGGTATAATAGACACGCTGTACACCGGCCCGACATCCGGAAGCACATGGAATAAGATCGCATGACCCGCTTCATGGTAAGCCGTAATTTTCTTTTCTTTCTCGGAAATCACCCTGCTCTTTTTCTCGGCTCCGATTCCTACTTTTACAAAAGCATGCCGGATATCCGACTGGCACAGATACACCCTGCCTTCCTTCGCCGCAAGAATAGCCGCTTCGTTTAACAGATTTTCAAGATCTGCGCCGGTAAATCCGGCCGTGGTCTGTGCAATCTGTTTCAGATCCACATCATCTCCAAGCGGCTTCCCCTTGGCATGAACCCGCAGAATGTCTTCCCTTCCCTGAATATCAGGACGTCCCACCGATACCTTCCGGTCAAACCGCCCGGGCCTTAAAATTGCCGGATCCAAAATATCCACACGGTTGGTCGCGGACATTACAATAATTCCCTCGTTTACACCGAATCCGTCCATCTCAACCAGAAGCTGATTCAGCGTCTGCTCCCTTTCGTCATGTCCTCCGCCCATACCGGTGCCTCTCCGCCTGGCAACCGCGTCAATCTCATCAATAAATATAATACAAGGCGCGTTCTTCTTTGCATCCTCAAACAAGTCTCTTACCCGGGATGCGCCTACGCCCACAAACATCTCTACAAAATCCGAGCCGGATATGGTAAAAAACGGTACGCCTGCTTCTCCTGCCACAGCCTTAGCCAGCAAAGTCTTCCCTGTACCTGGAGGTCCCACCAAAAGGACGCCTTTCGGAATTCTGGCGCCCACCTGGATATATTTCTTCGGAGCTTTTAAAAAGTCAACAATCTCTTCTAACTCTTCCTTCTCTTCCTGCAGTCCCGCCACATTGGCGAACGTTACCGTCTTGTTTCCCGTATGGAGTTTGGCGCGGTTTCTTCCGAAGTTCATTGCCTTGCTGTTAGCGCCGTTCTGCCTGTTCATCAGGTAAAACAAAAGTAGCACTCCCATCAGCATAACTAGCACAGGAAAAACGGTTGTCATCAGCCAGTTTTCCTCCGGCACGTCGTTCATCCTGAATTCCGCCTTCTGCTCCTTTAAATATTCACAGACCTCATTCACATCCGATACATAGAGAACCCAGTCTTCCCCGGATTCATCATCTCTGCGGGTAACCTCCACCCGCCCCGTAGGAATGTCTCTATTTTGTATCACATCAATGCTCTCCGCCTGATTGTTTTCTACAATATTATAAAACTCCTTATAGGTCAGTTGTCTCCCCTGCTGCTCAATTTGATTGGTAAACCAAAGCGCGCCAAATATGATCACAATAAGCAGCAAAAAAGTAATGCCTCCCGGTCCTCTTCTTCTATTATCCAACCTGTATACTCCTCCTACTCTGCCTCTTCCACAACGCCAATGTATGGAAGATTTCTATATTTCTGTGCATAATCCAATCCGTAGCCTACTACAAATTCATCAGGGATATTGAATCCGACATAGTCCACCTTCACTTCCCTGACGCGTCTTTCCGGCTTATCCAACAGTGTGCAGAGACGGATGCTGGCGGGATTTCTCTTATGCAGCATCTCTATCAGGTAAGATAGCGTTCTTCCTGAATCAATAATATCTTCCACGATCAATACATCCCTGCCCTCTAACGGCTCGTCCAGATCTTTCACAATCTTCACCACGCCGCTTGACTTCGTATCGTCGCCATAGCTGGATACGCTCATAAAATCCATCGTCACCGGAACCGTAATCCTTTTCGCAAGCTCGCACATAAAAAATACTCCGCCTTTTAACACGCAGATTAAATGCACCTGCTTCCCCTCATAGTCCCTGCTGATGCAAGCTCCAAGCTCACAAATCCTCTTGTCTACTATCTCTTCTGATTTCAGCGTCCGAATCTTCTCTGCCATCGCTTTATCCTCCGTAATTTATAAAACTAATTTCCAGAATCCTTCTCGTCTTCTCTGTAACCTGATACCCGGCGCCTCGTCTGTACCCTACTGCCCACAGAATCTCGGAACCTACCGCCACTAACGGTATGCTGCCCCGCTGTTCTTCCGGTATCTTCTTATTAATAAAATACGACTTTATCTTCTGTGTATGTCCTTCCCCGTCAATGCGCAGATAATCGCCCGGCCTTCGGGTTCTTAAGACAACGTCGTCTTGTATTATATCATAATCAAACCAATTCGTGTAGGGGTCTTCCTCAAATGTGCGTAAACCTTCCCTCCATGTGTCTGCGCATGCTGAATAATGAAAAATCCTTACGCGCACGCCCCCTTTTCGTTCGGTATCCAAATCCGGCCCGCTGGATCCGCAGAGATAAATCGGTTCCCCATCCGCCGCTTCTTTATGTCCCGGCTCTTTCTGCCTTCCAATCCGGATATCCCCATAACGCCTCTCCGCCGTAAGCCCATAAGGGAGCATAATCCTCCGTCCCGTCTGCCGGCCTGCAAGTTCTATAACCTCCCGGATGTGGACTGCTTCGATATCCTTCGTGCGTCCCGCCGCTTCAGCAAGCATCCGATGAATCAAATAGGGCTTTAAAATCTCATCAGCAAGAGAAAACTCTCCGAGGTGTAGCAGAAAACCCCCGTCCGTTTTTGTTACGCAGCTCTTTCTCAGAGCATCCGTCTGACGGTCGATATAAGCTTGAAGCGCCTCCATCTGTTCGGACAACTTCCTCATATGTTCCACTGTCTTCCGGTTAATCTCCTTCTCCAAATAAGGCAGGACATGGTTCCGGATACGGTTCCTGGCATAGAGATCCTCCTGATTCGTAGCATCGATACAGCTTGGAACGCCCTCTCTTCTCAAATACTCTTCCAGTTCCGTCTTCCTCATCCCCAGAAGCGGGCGAATATACTCCCCGGCCACAGGACGAATTCCCGCCATCCCTTTCAAACCGGTTCCCCTCGCCATGTGAAGGATCATCGTCTCCGCATTATCGTCCATATGATGAGCCAGCGCAATCTTCGTTCCCCGGTATTTTGCGAGCGCCTCCCGATAAGCCCCCCGTCTCACTTCCCGTCCGGCTTCCTCCGGCGACATCCCATGCTCCGCCGCATAAACAGCTACATCCGCCTTTACTGTTTTTAAAGGAATCCGGCGTTCCCGGCAAAAATTCCTGACAAACTTTTCATCTCTGTCCGCCGCCTTCCCACGGATGCCGTGATTCACATGAACCGCCGCCAGCCCAAATCCGCACTCGACCCGGAACCTCTCTAAAAAACAAAGAAGGCATATCGAATCAGGCCCTCCTGACACGCCCGCAATTACCATATCCGACTCCTGAATCATACGGTACTTTCCCACATATGCCTTTATCTTTTCATACATATAATATTTACAAAACTCCCTGTAAAAAAATCAGCCGCCCGACGCTGCCCGAACCGGGGCTTCATATCCGATGCATGTTCCCTGTTTCACGCGTTTATACAGCAAGAAAACACGGCTGAAATTATTTTACATACTATTTCTGGAAAATGCAACCCCTTCCTAACTATAATTCCCATATTCCGATTACGATAACCGTCATATCGTCTCCCGGCGCTTCTCCGGTCCACTCCAGCACCTGTTCCAGAATGTAATGCGCCATTTCTTTGGGATTCTGGCTGCCGGCTCCTTTGATAAACGTTCCGATTAGAGGCTCCTGTTCTCCTACCGGCAGGGCATCCATCACCCCGTCTGTTACCATCACCACAAAATCCCCGTCGTGCAGTTCTCTATAAATGCAGTCAATCTCAATATTTTGAATCACACCGATTGGAAGCGTTACCGAAGATATCTTCTCAATCCGATCCTCATACCAGATAAATGTGGTAGACGCTCCTGCTTTCAGAAGCTCGCAGCTCCCCTCATACAGATCAAATACACACATATCAACCGTAGAGAAATATACCTCCTCCCTTCCCATTACAAGCGCCGTATTCAGCATTTGTACCGCCATTTTCATAGGAAAACCCGCAGTCAGAAGCTCCTCCATCATCTCTACTACCATTGCGCTTTCGCGAAACGCCTCCTCGCCGGAACCCATTCCGTCGGACAGCACCACCCCTTCCTTCCCGCCCGGAAGTGCCGTCATAAGAAAGGTATCCCCCGAAATTTGCTCACATCCTTTTCCAATCTTCGCCACTCCCTGCAACGTATGGAACCTGGCTCCTTCTCTTATGATAACGGTACCGTACTCTTCCCAGATAATAGCCTGTTCTCCCGCTTCGGGATGCATAATGCGCCCGGTACATGTGCTTAAAATCTTCGCCACTTCCTTTGTGGCCACACACTGACCCTTCTGGGACTTCAGCGTCAGATGTATTTCATATTTTCCCTTTTCAGACATATAGAACACTGTGCTGATTACCCGGATTCCAACTTTTTTTAACTGGCCGCGGATTTTTCTCTCCAGCCGCTCATCTTCAAATATTCCGGCGCCTAATTGTCTTGCCGCCCTCTGGATCATGTCCGCAAATGAGATTAAAGACAGCGCGCAGCCCTCCCTGTTTTGTACCATCCGATTATTCCACAGAAGCTTCTGTTTAGCATCTCCAAACACCTCCAAAGTCTCTCTTAAAAACCGGGGCGCCAGATCGCATTTCTTCTGGAGTTTCCTTTTCATCTCTGTATTCAGCTCCGCTCCGTACTCCTCTATCGTACAGAGAATCTCATACACCATCTGACAGGTGTGAATTCGATTTTCCCCCAGGCACCAGTTCCTTTTCTCACAGTTCGCACAGACGCGTTCCGACACTCTCAAAAACATTTCTTCTATCTCATCCTTGGTGAATGCGCCTTTATAATCCTCCAGATACAGAAATGTCTCTGATAAATGTTTCAGAGAATCCGCAAACTTGTCCATCTGTATAATATATGGATTGGAAAATATTTCCCTGTCCTTTACAAGCTCCATAGCTCCCCCTCCCGCCTTGAACGAAGTTACTTTACTATCTTTGCATTGTCTGCTACGCTTCCCGCACGGATACTGTCAAAGCAGACGGCGCGGCAATGTACGGACAACACGAAAAAAGCATCAGGGAATCTCCCTAATGCTCTTCTTTCGTACTTTATCATTTTCTTCTGAACAGAATCTCGTTTTCATAAATAAGTCCCAGCTTTTCTCTTGCTGTCTGCTCAATATATTCATTCGTCCCTACATATTCATCCATCTGTTCAATCTCTTTCGACCGTTCTTCCTCGGCTTGAATCTGCGCTTCCAGCTCTTTTTCCTGCTCAATGTAGGACGCATTCTTTGCCCGCAGAGACACGCTGCTCACCGATACTACCGCGACCAACAGCAAAATAACGCAGCTTATACTAAGCACACTTGCCTTATGCTTCTGCAGATGGCTCCTGCGCCGGTGAACGCGACTCTTTTGTTTGATATTGCTCATCTTATATACTCCTCATATCCGGCGCCCCCGCCGGATGAAACCCCTTATTATAGATAACAATACCTTATCTTGTTTTGAGCTGAATTTCAATAGTTTTTTCGTGATTTCTCACTTCTTTTTTTTATACATTTCGACCACACGTTCCCAAAAACCCGCCCAAACAGCAGAAACACAGCGGTTCCAAGACCCGCCCCAATCACAAAATACCATCGTATGCTTCCGCTGCTCGTAGAATAAATTTGCGTAAATATGTAGACGGCCGTACCGGTCCAATACAAACCGTCCTCCACGGCAACCATTGTCAGGGTATGTCGGATAACCCTCCGAAATTTCCTGATGCAAACATATGCGCAGACCACGATCATACCAGTCAGAAAAGCCGTTAGGAACGCGGTCACTTCTGTTCTCAGTCCCTGCATGCCCTAATCCCTCCGGCCTAACGAAACAGCTTCCCAAGGAGAGACTCTCCTCCCTTCGCCTGCTGATGCACATCGGAATACGTAAAGCTGTCTATATTTCCCGACAAATCCACTTCGCCTTTTTCTAGATTCAGCCGGTTTACATGCATATCCGTTCCCTTTACCATCAACATCCCCTGCTCCGTCTCCAGCAGTATCTCGTTTAAATCAAAAGACAACACATCCAGAACCCCCGTTACCAGACTGGTCTTACGGTTATTTACCACCAGTTTGTGCGCTCCGCCCGCCTGCTTTTCTTCCATTTATCATCACAACCTTTCTACACAACACTATGCAGGGCTGCAAATAAATATTACAAGTATTTAAATAGCTCCTTCGCCTCTTCCTTCTTTGTCGTATCCCGGATATCTAAAACCTCTGCCTTAACGTTTCTTGTCCCGAACTGAATCTCAATCACATCGCCCGGCTTCACTTTAACGGAAGCCTTGGCAACAACGCCGTTTACCAGTACTCTGCCTGCGTCGCAAGCCTCGTTGGCTACCGTCCTTCTCTTAATCAGCCTTGACACCTTTAAAAATTTATCTAATCTCATTCTTCGCTCCTCTTCTATGAAATCCATTGCGTTCCGCGCGCTTTTACGTTTAAATTACAGTCTTCAGAAGCTCTTTCCCGCGTAAAACAAAGAGAAGCATCGGGAACCTCCCGATACCTCTCTATACATGCTACAATCAAATCTTCTTATTTGTTAACAGCATCCTTTAACGCTTTACCTGCTTTGAACTTAGGCGCTGTACAAGCTTCAATCTTCATGGTACCGCCTGTCTGAGGATTTCTTCCCTCTCTGGCTGCTCTCTTACTTACTTCAAAAGTACCAAATCCAACTAACTGAACCTTCTCACCCTTCTGAAGCTCCTCAGTAACGACCTCAACAAACGCTGCTAAAGCTTTCTCTGAATCCTTCTTAGATAACTCTGCTTTGTCAGCGATCGCTGCAACCAACTCTGTTTTATTCATGTATAATTTCCTCCTCTTGTTTCTTTGCTACTTTATGCCTCATTCCTGTTATACATCTTTTCTATTTGTTTGTCAAGGTAATATCCAGGAAACCGCTATTTTATGGGCTTTTTATGGATTTGACAGGCTTTTTTGTTTTTTCATTTACATTATTTTCCATTTTCTTTGCTTCTTTTTTGATTCTTCCCCAATCTTTGGCAGACGGTCGTTTCTCTCCTATTCTTTTTACAACTTGAAGACGGCGTTTTTGTTATAGGCTATATTCAAATATTTCTCTCAAAAGCTTCCTCTTTTCCTCCGTCTGCGTCACCGCCGTCTGAAATTTCTCCACGTTTTTAACCGATATCCACGCTTTATTTGACCGATAGTAAGAGCCGGCGATCTTCCAAAATTTCTCGGGATAGATAAATCTTACTTTCAGATATTCCATTTCCCGATCGCTGATAGGCCGGATCGCGCTGTACGCATTCAGCATACAATCGCACAAATGCACGTTCCATCCGTGTTTTTCCATAGATTTGCGGAGAAAATAATACAAATCCTCCATCTGTACATTTCGCCTGAATTTTTCAAAATTTGTTGTTGCAATCCCTTCCTGAGTCATCAGTACATTGTGATAATTATACTCTCCATGTACCAGATAATTTCCCACAATACTATCCGCATACAACCCGTCATAAGCAGAAGCGGCAAGTTCACAGACGGCCGCGTCGGCCCACTCATACAAAGAATCATACTCCTTTAGAAACTGCAGCTCAAAGTCGCCCTTCACAGTCCTGCCTCGGATAAATTTGCGCACCTTCCGAAGTTCTCTGTTATGGCTCTCATATATATTTTTTAAATTGGATTCCTGAAATACAAACTCCTCTGTCGGCGCTACCATAATCAAGTGGAGCTTAGCCAGATTCTTTACTGCCTGGGATAGTTCTCTGCTTCTCCTGATATCGCATTCTCTCCCAAAATACCAGTGTTTGAGCATATATCTTCCGCCTTCTTCGGACACACTAATATAACCGCCTTCTTTATTGGGAAGAATCTGGTCTATCTCCGCATGGCCGGCTTCTTTCAATGCCTCTCCCAGTTTATATAATGCAGGCACTTTCTTCTCGGAAATTCCGGCTTCCTTTAACAAAAACAACCCCTGGTCCGTATCACAAAAAAATGCACCTCTGGTCTTTCGGGTGCCTTTCACATCGACATCATACTGTTCCAGTACTTTCAATTCATACTCTTGCATAACCAAAACCCCTGCACCTTTATTCATCCGTTCTTTTCAATGTATGAGAGAATGGGGCGGATTATGCACTTTATCTTTGGGTTGTGTGTACCCGGGCGTCTGCGCTGCCAGAGTACGGCGCTGCCAGAGTACGGCTATACCGGGTGCGCCGAACTCCGTTGCGCGAGGCATTCCGATGAGCCTTTGAAAGCAAAAATCATGGAAGTATGGCTTCCATGATTTCTTAAGTCTCATCTCCATTGCGCAAAAGTCGTTTGGCGCACCCGGTATAGCCGTACTCTGGCAGCGCAGACGCCCGGGGAGGAATACTTACGGCCTTTCTTTTAGGTTTGGTTCGTTGTTTTTTGTATACTGTGTATCCGTATCGTTTTAGTTTCTTGTTTTGCAGGGTGTATGGATTTCTCCAGCTGGGAACACGGCAGTCAGCGCCCGTGGGGCGCCGCATATTTTAGGAGTTCTTCTTTTGTGTTGCGTTCTGGTGATTCTATTACCAGTTCTAGAAGTTCGTTTAGGGTTTCTCCGATTTCTTT
>CAJURK010000037.1 GCA_910588745.1 uncultured Dorea sp.
CTGGTGATTCTATTACCAGTTCTAGAAGTTCGTTTAGGGTTTCTCCGATTTCTTTGCCGGGTTTCATGCCGGCGGCTATTAGGTCTTTGCCGGTTACGGCAAGTTCTTTTAGGGTTACGCATTGGCCCGCTGCTGTAATTTCACGGTATAATTCCTCTACGCCGTCTATATCCGCCAGTTTTTCTTTTCTCTGGCAGATACTCTGCGCCAGTACGTCTGCCCGGCGTACCTCTAAGTACAGTGGAAACAGGTCTTCGCCTATTTTGTTGATTGCCCGTCTGACGTTTTTTGCCGTTATTGGCATACGGTAGTCGTGATAGTATACCAGTTTTTCTACGCTGCGCAGGGTAGCGTTATCGAATTTCAGCCTTTTCATAATCGCTTTCGCCAGTTCCCGGCTAGTCTCGGCGTGGCCTTTAAAATGAGCGATTCCCTGCGCGTCAACGGTCTTCTTCTCCGGCTTACCCAAATCGTGGAAGAGCATGGTAAGACGAAGCACACGGTCGCTGCGGATGTTTTTCAGGGAATGCAGGATATGTTCTCCTACCGTGTACATGTGGTGCGGCGTTTCCTGATTCGTCTCCATGGCGCGGTCAAATTCCGGAAGAAATTCTCTGGTAACGCCAATCTTATATGCTTCTCTCAGCATATCCGGTCTGGACGACAGCAGCATCTTCATGAATTCAGCCTGAATCCGCTCGGCGCTGATTCTTTGCAGCGTCGGGGCAAGCAGCCGCATCCCTTCCCTTGTTTCTTCCTCAATTTCAAATCCAAGCTGCGCGGCGAAACGCAGTCCTCTTAAAATCCGCAGCGCATCCTCGGTAAATCTTGCCTCCGCATTTCCCACACAGCGGATAAGCCCTTTTTCCATATCCGCCGCTCCGCCAAAGAGATCCACCAGCCCCTCCTGCCCGTTGTATGCCATGGCGTTCATCGTAAAATCTCTTCGGAGCAAATCCTCTTTTAAATTGCGCACAAACGTTACTTCCGTCGGATGGCGGCTATCCTCATACTTGCCGTCCACCCGGTAAGTCGTCACCTCAAACCCCTCTCTGCCAAGAAGCACCGTAATGGTTCCATGCTCGATCCCGGTATCAAAGGTGTGATAAAACAATTTCTTTGTCTCCTCCGGCATAGCCGAGGTCGTAATATCCCAATCCCCCGGCTCCCGTCCCAAAATAGAATCGCGGACGCATCCCCCTACGGCATACGCCTCGTACCCATGAGACTGCAGCGTATGAATAATCATATTCACTTTATCCGGCAGTTTGATTCGCATCACTTCTCTTCCTCCCGCTTCACACATTCAAAACGATAAAAGGAGCCGCCGCACTCATATAGCGCTCCAGCTCCTTCTGCTAAAAACTTTTTAACCGTTTCAACAATTAATAGGATTTGCCCCAGTACGCCATATGCTTCGCAGGCTTACCGCACCAGATACATTTGTCGGAAACAAATTCTTCATCCTCTATCAAACACCTTGTAGCCGCTCCGCCGGTCACGTACTTCACTTCGCCCTCGCACTCCGGATCGCCGCACCAGCACGCTTTTACAAATCCTCTGTTGGCAATAAACTTCTCCTTCATCTCATCCAGCGTTGTTGCAGTATAGATATGGCTGTTCAGGAATTCCTCAGCCCTGTGATACATATCCTGCTGAATCGTCTCTAAGATATCGCGGAGCTTTCCGGCGATCTCATCCAGGGAAACAACCATCTTCTCGCGGGTATCACGGCGTACTACAACCGCCTGGTTCTTTTCAATATCCTTCGGCCCGATCTCAATACGGGTCGGAATGCCGAGCATCTCCTGTTCTGAGAACTTCCATCCGGGACTCTTTTCCGAATCGTCAATCTTCACCCGGTATCCAGCCTTCTTTAATTCATCCAGAAGCGCATACGCCCTGTCAAGCACGCCTTCTTTATGTTGTGCAACCGGAATCACACGGCACTCAACCGGCGCTACATGAGGCGGCAGTACCAGGCCGTCATCGTCGCCATGGACCATGATCAGGGCTCCGATACTTCTGGTAGACCATCCCCAGGAAGTCTCATATACGCTATGAAGTTCATTGTTCTTATCTACGTATTTAATATTAAATGCATCCGGGAAGCCGCTTCCGAAGAAATGGCTGGTTGCAGACTGCAGCGCCTTGCCGTCGTGCATCAGCGCCTCGATGGTGTAGGTGTCCTGCGCTCCGGCAAACTTCTCATGCTCCGCTTTCCTTCCTGATACAAAAGGAATTGCCATCGTCTCTTTATAACAGTCTTCATATACATGCAGCATCTGGATCGTACGCTCCTCCGCTTCCTCATAGGTTGCGTGAATGGTATGCCCTTCCTGCCACAAGAACTCTCTGGAACGAAGGAACGGTCTGGTGGTCTTCTCCCAGCGGAGTACGGAATTCCACTGGTTCCATACCTTAGGAAGATCTCTGTAAGACTTTACTGTCCTTGCCCACAAATCACAGAATAATGTCTCTGAGGTAGGACGGATGCAAAGCCTTTCCTGAAGTCTTTCCATACCGCCGTGGGTCACCCATGCAACCTCCGGCGCAAACCCGTCTACGTGATCCGCTTCTTTTTCCAGCAGGGATTCCGGGATCAGCAGCGGCAAGGCTACGTTCTCCACCCCTGTCTCTTTAAATCTTCTGTCCAGGTCTGCCTGAATCAGCTCCCAGATCGCATAACCGTTCGGGAGATAATTTAAGCATCCCTTAACGCTTGAATAATCACACAGTTCTGCCTCCCGTACTACATCCGTATACCACTGCGCGAAGTTCTCATCGCGGGACGTGATATTTTTTACCATTTTTTCCTTTGCCATATCTTCTTCTCCTTTTCCTTTCATTCCGATAAAGCGTCAAAAAACCGCCATACATTCCTGTTCCCCAAGGGACCGAAACGTTCGGCGGTACCACCCTAATTAACCGCAGTTCCCTGCAGTTCACTCATATAACCGTTAACGCCGATACTACGCCGCACTTTCATGCAGTGGCTCCAAGGCCGGTTCGCCTGGTCTTCATCCGGAAATCTCTCAGCCCGCGATCCCCTCTCTGTAGAACTTCCACCCGGTTACTATTCTCTTCATCGCCGGTTCCGCCTTTCTGCAACTATCATTACAGGCGGATTTTTCGTTGAATGTTATTCTACTGGAATCATCTTCATTTGTCAAGGTGATTTATTAAAAATTTCTTGACAAGATTTCCGTATTATGGAAAATATTAAGAAACAGAACTATGCGTCATTTCTTAATAAGCAGACCAACTACAGGAGACCTATTATGAGACAGGAACTAAAGATTTTATACGAAGATCCACATATAATTGTATGCCATAAACCCGGCGGCATCGCCACCCAAAGCCGCAGAGCCGCTCAGCCGGATATGGAACGTCTGATTTTAAACCACCTAGCAGCTTCCGAGCGCAGCCGCTCCCCTGGAAAGCCAATCCGCCCCTATCTTGCTGTTATACACAGGCTGGACCAGCCTGTTTCCGGTATCCTGGTTTTTGCCAAGACCCCGGAAGCCGCTAAAAACCTAAACCGCCAGCTTACCTCCCGGGGCTTCGACAAGCGTTATCTGGCTCTGGTAGACGGACGCCCAGCCAGCGAACAAGGAACCCTTACGGATTATATGGTAAAAGACGGGCATACCAACGCCTCCCGCATCTGTGAAAAATCCGCTCCCGGTGCGAAACAAGCCAGGCTCAGCTACCGCGTTCTCCCCGGAGAAAGTTCCCTGTATCCCCTCATTTTTCCGAAAGCATCCGCAGCCAAAGAAAATGCCGGATGTCCGCATACTCTTTTGGAAGTAACGCTAGACACCGGCAGGCACCATCAAATCCGTGTTCAGCTTGCCCATATAGGCTGTCCCATCATAGGCGACGCCAAATACAACCCGGACGCTGTACGCCCGGCCGGACAGCAGGCTCTCCGGCTCTGCGCGTACAAACTTTCATTCCAACATCCGCTTAACGGGCGAAAGATGACGTTCGATTTATCCGAATACGCTCCAAACAATTAGAGCCCGCATCTGCAAATACACTTCGCGTTCATCCCCGCGGTTATTGTTACATCTGCTCGCCCCGCTTATACCGCTCCAAAATATTCTGTATCCGGTCGGCCGGATTTAGAATACTGTTGATCGAACTGTCATGATTCAGCGTGTCAATCATCAACGCCACATACTTACTCATATCACAGTTAATGTAATACGGCCTGGACAAAAGCTCCGGCGTCTGATAGATCAGATTCGTCGTGAGAATACCGTTAATGATACCATCCTCAAACGCCTGATCAAATTTATCCATACCATTGGTAAACAGGCCGAACGTCGCGGCCGCATAGATTCTCTTTGCCTTGCGCTGCTTTAGCTGTCCCGCCACGTCCAAGATACTGTCTCCGGAGGAAATCATATCATCCAGAATAATCACGTCCATCCCTTCCACGGAAGCTCCTAAAAATTCATGCGCTATAATCGGATTACGGCCGTTTACAATACGGCTGTAATCCCGCCGTTTGTAGAACATTCCCATATCAATATTTAATACGCTTGCCAGATAAATGGCGCGTTCCGTTGCGCCTTCATCGGGACTGATTACCATCATGTGTTCACTGTCGATCTGCAAATCCTTTACCGAACCGAGAAGCCCTTTGACAAACTGATACGTAGGACGCACCGTCTCAAAGCCGTGCAGCGGAATCGCGTTCTCCACCCGCGGATCATGGGCGTCAAATGTAAGAATATTGTCCACTCCCATACGAGTCAGTTCCTGTAAAGCAATCGCGCAGTCTAACGACTCTCTTCCCTTGCGTTTGTGCTGACGGCTCTCATACAAAAACGGCATAATAACATTAATCCGCCTTGCTTTCCCGCCGATCGCCGCAATGATTCTCTTAAGATTCTGGAAATGGTCGTCCGGAGACATATGATTGATATTTCCCGTCAGGGAATAGGTCAGGCTATAATTGCACACATCAACCAGCAGGTAAATATCCATTCCCCGCACAGACTCATTGATAATCCCCTTCGCCTCCCCCGATCCAAACCGCGGAACATCCGCGTCAACCAGGTAAGACTGTTTTTCATAGCCGCTGAATGCAATATGATCCTTATATTCAGAGCCATCCTCCCGGCGCCATTTTACAAGGTAATCATTGATCAGATTTCCCATCTCCTGGCAGCCGTCAAGCGCGATGATCCCCAGTGAGCCCACCGGAATGTTATCAAGGTTACGTTCGTTGCGACGCAGCATAATAATTTGTACCTCCTAAAATTATAATCTTCCCATCAGTTTCTTTTGGATCCGTATATCATCTCCCGTCATGCGAAGGACGGTATATGCACTGGTAATACGTGAAAATACCCGCTCCGAATACAGCGTATTCAAATCGTCCAGAGAAAGATTGGTAGAAATCATCGTTGACCTCTTCCGGAGCAGTCTTTCGTTGAGACATACAAATAACTGCGACGTTGTAAAGGTATTGGAAAATTCTGTTCCAAGATCGTCGATAATCAGCAAGTCGCAGTCGTATATATGTTCATAATCAGCCGCCGCTTCCTCATCTTTCTCAAATTGCTTTTTTGCAAATATATCAAATAACTGTGAAGCCGTAAAATAAATAACCGAACAAGTCTGCTCTAAAAGCTCTCTCGCAACGCAGTGGCTAAGAAAGGTTTTTCCTACTCCGGTATCTCCATACAGAAGGAGGTTCCGAAACTCCCGCCGAAAGTTCAAAGTAAACTCCTTACAGGCTCTGACCGCCGTCGTCATCGCATCTCTGGAACTTCTCCCGGTAAGAGCATCCTTATGATTCTCCGAATAGTAGTCCATGGAGAGCGTGCCAAAATTCTCCCTCTCCAGAATCTCCTGCAAATTAGACTGGGTATAAAGAAAGTCTATAATTGCTTTCTGAAAGCAGTGACATTTCTCGTCTCCAATATAACCGGTATCATGGCAGTCCGGGCAGGTATAGGTCCGTTCCAGATAATCCTCCGGATAGCCTGCCTGTTCCAGAAGGAGTCTTTTTTCCTCAAAAAGAAGATGGAGGTCGTTCCTTAACGTAGTCAAAGCGGCGTCATCTCCATCTAACAGTTTACGCGCCTGGCGGACGCTAAGTTCAGAGATAGACTGATCCAGGGCGCGCAGCCTTGGAACCTCCTTATATACCTCTTCAAATCGTCCGCGCAGGCGGTTTTCATTATTCAATTGCCGTTTCTCATATGTACGCATGATACAATCATACTGGGAGTTGGTAAGTGCCACGAAAAATCTCCTTTTCTACTGCGTTTCAATCAGTCTCCGCGTCAATTCATCCATGTCCTGGTACTTGCGGCCTTCAAAATTATTGAACTTATTCCGGGCCGTCCCTGCCGCCCTGGAAACAGCCGCTTTCTTCGCCCCCTGCTCCTGAAGATGGAGCAGATCCAAAGCCTTCACATCAGCCGGCGTCTTTACACCCTTGTCCACCCATTTTTTAAGGATCGACTCCGTGTATTCAAAGCTGGGCTGATGAATTGCTTTCATCGTACGATTACATGCTTCTACAATCAATTCAGAGGAAAATCCATACTCATCGTTCCAGCGGCGGATATAGCCAAGTTCCGATACCGCCGGAGCGCGTCCCTTAATTCCATACGCATTCAGTACCGCATAACTGTTTTTGCTGTACTGGCCCGAGACCGCTTTTGCTTCTTCCGCCGTCCCGACCTTCTGTTCCGCCCACGAAAGAGCCACTTTTTTAATGTAATGAATGCTCTTATGTCCGTTCTCCACGCAGTACTCGATCAAGTACTCGATCAAGTCCGCCGACATCCCCAGATAGTCGTAAAAATACACAATCGCCTCGGATTCTGTCTTTGTAAGCGTCTTTCCCAAATACTGCTCCGTCACATGGATAACCTCTTTAAATTCCCTCCGGTTTTTCTGGCTCGGCGCCTCCCCTGCGCCTGCTTTCTTGCCGTCGGCGCTGCTGCTCATACCGGAAACAGCCAGCTCCTCCGCCGCGCCCGCGTCCCCGCAAGGTTCCTGCTTCCCGGTTTCATAGTCAAGCAGCCCCTGCTTCTTCCAGTAATTCAGCGCGCGTTTTACATCTTTTTCTGTGCATTCCAGAATATCTGCAATTCTGGAAATCGTAAGTTCTACAGACGGATCCCCCAGGTATCTCAGCAACAGCAGGTATACCTTTACATACTCCCCATTGGCCTTTGGCATATGCTCGTCTATGAACTCATTCTCCAGCAGGGTCGCATTCCCCTGCACGTAATTTGTCAAAGTCAATTTCGTCATGTCCCCATCCATCCTTGCCTGTTGTTTGTTAGCAAAATACATTATAGCATTCAGGCCGGATGCAAAAAAGAATTTTTTTCTCAGAAAACGAGGTTTTTTGTGGATAAAATCCTGTTGAAAATGTGGATAACTACCCCTTCAAAAGACTTTCTCCAATATTTACAACATCCCCGGCTCCCATAGTTATCAACACGTCCCCTTTTTCACAGTTCGCAAGCAGAAATTCTTCAATCGCGCCAAAGCTCGGCAGATAATACGCGTCGCATCCAAGAAGCTTTAACGCCTCCGCTAACTGCTCGGATGAAACCCCCAGCGTATCGGTTTCTCTCGCCGGATAAATATCCGCAAGAACGATGTGGTCTGTATCGGAAAGGGCTTCCGCAAACTCGTCAAACAACGCCTTTGTTCTACTGTAGGTATGCGGCTGAAACACGCACCAGACCTCTCTGTGAGGATAATTCTTTACCGCAGTCAGCGTCGCTTTAATCTCGGTAGGATGATGAGCATAATCATCAATAACCGTAAATCCATTCCGCTCGCCTTTATATTCAAATCGACGGTCTGTCCCCGCGAATTCGGCCAGTCCTTTCTGCATAGATGCAAACGGAATCCCAAGTACATCCGCGGTTACAATTGCCGAAAGCGCATTCAGCACATTGTGATCCCCGGTTACCGACAGCCGGACGCGCCCTAAAACCCGTCCGGCCTTCACCACGTCAAACGAAGCGTCTCCCTTGTCATCATGCGCAAGCCCCTCGGCGCGGTAATCTGCCGAAGACTTCATTCCAAAAGTAACCACCCTGCAGCGAAGTCCTTCCGTAAATTCATCGACAGCTTCAATCTCATCGCTGATAACCAACGTCCCGTCAGCAGGCAAAAGTTCCGCAAATCTGCGGAAAGACCGCCGAATATCCTGCAGGTCTTTAAAAAAATCCAAATGATCCGCGTCAATATTTAAAATCACCGCCGTTTTCGGGAAAAAATGCAGAAAACTATTGGTATACTCACAAGCCTCCGTCAAGAATACCTCGGAACCGCCTACCCGGATATTTCCCCCGATCGCTTTCAAAATTCCGCCAACCGATATCGTCGGATCCTGCCCGTCTGCAAGAAAGATATGAGAAAGCATGGATGTGGTAGTCGTCTTGCCATGAGTCCCTGAAACAGCAATCGGCATATCATAATTCGTCATCATCTGTCCTAAGAACTCCGCCCTGCTCAGCATCGGAATCCCCTGCCTTACCGCCTCCCTATATTCTTCGTTATCCTCGCGGATTGCCGCCGTATAAACTACGGCTTCAATCCCTTCCATAATATTAGAAGCCTTCTGTCCGTTAAATACCAAAACTCCCAGCTTCTCCAAATGCTTTGTCAGCGCCGATTCTTTTGCATCCGAACCAGACACGGTAAACCCTTCTTTCAAAAGAATCTCGGCAAGTCCGCTCATACTAATGCCGCCGATACCAATAAAGTGTACATGGATTGGCTGATTAAAATTAATTTTATACATACGATACCTTTCTCAAATATTCATTAGGAATTTTCATCTTGTCATAATTATCCATTACCTATTTCTATTATTATAAACATATATGAAATAAAATCCAAGCTATTTTTTATTTCGCTTCGTTTAATGCCGTCCCCCGGTTGTAATTCACCGTAAGATTCGTCCCACACCTCTTCTTATACCCAGAGTCTCCGGGGAAGCCGCATTCCCTGCGGACCGCGGCGTTGTCTATAATAACTATAAGGAATCTCCGGTTTTCTGCAAAATGCATAACATTCCTTATCTTTACATATGACTCGGCATCATATGTTTGTATATAATTAACAAATTTTTCATAAATTTGAGATTTTTTTTATGAAAAATATTCACATCAAAATAGAGGTGTGATATACTTTACATATATTATATCCACACACAATATCCGTGTTCTGGCACAGCGGTTTCCAGGAGCCTTTGGATACCCGGATGCAGCGCACGGACAGCAGAAGAGGGGTGACATCATGATCAAGAAAAAAATGATAGCAATGCTGCTGGCTGGCGGGCAGGGCAGCCGTTTAGGCGTACTGACCGACAAAGTCGCCAAGCCGGCGGTTACTTTTGGGGGCAAGTACCGAATTATTGACTTTCCTCTAAGCAACTGTATTAACTCAGGTGTCGATACTGTCGGCGTACTGACCCAGTATCAACCCCTCAGACTGAATACGCATATCGGAATCGGTATTCCCTGGGACTTAGACCGCAACATTGGCGGCGTATCCATCCTGCCGCCTTACGAAAAGATCAGAAACAGCGAATGGTATACAGGTACTGCTAACGCCATTTACCAGAACATGGAATATATGGAAACTTATCACCCGGAGTATGTTCTGATTCTATCCGGCGACCATATTTATAAGATGGACTATGAGATTATGCTGGATTATCATCGGTCGAATCATGCGGACGTTACGATTGCGGCCATGCCTGTACCGATGGAGGAAGCCAGCCGCTTTGGAATCGTCGTAACCGAAGAGGGCGGCCGGATTCTTGAATTCCAGGAGAAGCCCTTGAATCCAAAGAGTAATCTGGCGTCCATGGGCATCTATATCTTTAGCTGGCCGGTACTTCGGGATGCGCTCCTGCAATTAAGAAACGTACCGGGATGCGATTTCGGAAAACACGTAATACCTCATTGCCACGAACAAGGCCAGCGGCTGTTCGCTTACGAATACAACGGCTACTGGAAGGACGTGGGAACGCTTGCTTCCTACTGGCAGGCGAATATGGAACTGATTGATATCGTTCCCGAATTCAATCTATACGAAGAATACTGGAAGATTTATACGAACAGCAGCCTGCTTCCGCCTCAGTACGTGGCTGAAGACGCCCTCATCAACCGGAGTATCATCTGCAACGGATCAGAAATCTACGGGCAGGTACATAACTGTATCATCGGCTCCGGAGTCATCATCGGAAAGGGCGCTGTAGTTCGGGATTCTATTATTATGAAAGATACCGTGATCGGCGATAACTGTGTCATTGATAAAGCGATTATCGCCGAAGCTGTAGAGATAGGAAACCATGCGACCCTCGGCATCGGCGCCGAAGTACCGAACCGGATGAAGCCGGACATTTATACCTTCGGTCTGGTAACCATCGGAGAAAACAGCGTTATCCCGCCCGGTGTTCAGATCGGCAAGAATACCGCCGTCAACGGAATCACACGCAGGGAAGATTATCCTGACGGAAGGCTGGTTAGCGGCGAAACTTTAATAAAGGCAGGTGAACGGATATGAAAGCAGCAGGAATCATTTTAGCAGGAGGCAATAATCACAGGCTGAAAACTCTCACCAACAGGCGCGCCGTCGCGGCAATGCCGATCGCCGGAAGTTACCGGGCAATCGACTTTGCCTTAAGCAATATGTCCAACTCCCATATTCGGCAAGTTGCCGTGCTGACCCAGTACAATTCCCGTTCCTTAAACGAGCATTTAAACTCTTCCAAATGGTGGGATTTCGGAAGGAAGAACGGAGGATTATATGTATTTACCCCTACCATTACCAAAGAAAACAGCGATTGGTTCCGCGGAACCGCCGACGCCATATATCAGAATATGGACTTTCTTAAAAAATGCAACGAGACTTACATGATCATCACATCAGCAGACGCGGTGTATAAGCTGAACTATCAGCAGGTATTAGATTACCACATCGCCAAAGGCGCTGATATCACTATAGTATGTACAGAACTGAATCCCGCCGAAGACGTCAGCCGTTTCGGTACTCTCAAGATGGATGAAGAGATGAGGGTGCATGAATTTGAAGAGAAACCAATGATTGCAACCTCCAACACAATTTCCACCGGCATATATATCATAAAAAGGCTTGACTTAATCGAACTGGTCGAGCGATGCGCGGAGGAAGGTCGATTTGATTTTGTAACCGATATTCTCATCAGATATAAGAATCTGAAGAAGATATTCGGTTATAAGATAAACAGCTATTGGAGCAACATTGCAACAGTTGATGCCTATTACCGGACAAACATGGATTTTTTGAAACCGGACGTAAGACAGTATTTCTTTAAAGAGTTTCCAAGTATTTATTCCAAGGTCAGCGACCTGCCGCCGGCAAAATATAATCCCGGGTCAGCGGTGAGAAACAGCCTTGTGGCGAGCGGGTGCATTGTAAACGGCACCGTAGAGAACTCCGTCTTATTTAAAAAAGTATTTGTAGGCAGTAATTGCGTTATTAAAAACTCAATTATTTTGAATGATGTTTATTTGGGAGACAATACGTACATAGAGAACTGTATTGTAGAAAGCAAAGATACAATCCGTGCAAATACCCGTCATGTTGGAGAAAATGCTGTGAAGATAGTGGCACAAAAGGAAGACCGGTATGCATCATAACGCAGCGGTCTTTGGAAAGGAGCTGGTTACGCGATGCAGATTACAGATGTACGTGTACGCAAAGTAGCAAAAGAGGGGAAGCTAAAGGCTGTTGTATCGATTACTATGGATGATGAGTTCGTGGTGCATGACATCAAGGTTATCGAAGGTGAAAAAGGACTTTTTATTGCTATGCCTAGCAAAAAGACTGCCACCGGAGAATACCGGGATGTCGCACACCCAATTAACTCCGGCACAAGAGACCGACTTCAGAGTATAATTCTTGATAGCTTTGAAAAAGCTATGCAAGAGCCGGACTCTGAATAGTCTTATACAATAAAGCTAAACCGTTACAGCGGATCGTGCGGGCAAACCGTATACCCTGTGACGGCAACCGGGATAAAAAGCTTAAGCGGCTGCGCCAATCGGCGCAGCCGTCCTTTTTGCAGCGCCAAGTTCCCTGGAATGTTGTCTCGCCACGCCTCCCATACGCAAGCGCTCCGGCAGGGACAGATTCCCTCCTTACAGTCCGCAGCGTTTATGCATCTTCAAATAAGTTGTCTCTTGTAATATTTTTCAGCCATTTCCCGCTTCGGTATCTGCGGATGACCGCGGGCCATTTGGCAAATTCATCCGTACACAACAGGAAGTATACCCACAATACCGGAAGTTTTAGCACGAACGCGGCGAAAAATCCCAGAGGCACCGCATAGCACCACATGGTTATCCCGTCGCAGATGCAGCCGAATCTGCTGTCGCCTCCCGCCCGGAAGATCCCTGCGATCAGGGTGGTATTTACCGCTATTCCGATTACATAATAGCTGTTGATTAAAAGCATCACTTTGAGATACCCCATTGCTGTCTCAGACAGATCTGCAAAGCGCATGACCAGCGGCGTTATGGCAAGCACCACCAGGCCGCCGGCTATGCCGGTCAGTATGGTCAGCTTCATAACCTGGGAGGTATAATCTCTTGCTTTCTCGATCTTATTCTCCCCAAGCACATTCCCCACCAGGATGCCGCCTGCGCTGGCTACCCCGAAACAGAAGACCGTTCCGAAATTGCGCACCACCGTAACCAGTGAATTTGCCGCTACCGCATCCGTTCCCAAATGCCCCAGGATTACCGAATACATGGAGAACGCCGCGCCCCACAGCACATCGTTCAAAAGGGCCGGAACCGCAAGCCGCACAAAATCCCCGAAGAGAAGCTGATTGCGAATCAGCATGTAGGCCGGATTCAGCTTGATCTCCTTCGTTCTTCCCGACACAATCATGCATGCAAAAAGCTCTATCAGCCGGGAAACGGAAGTCGCAATCGCCACGCCGGCCACTCCCAGTTTCGGCGCGCCGAACAGTCCGAAGATAAATACTGCATTCAAGATAATATTCAGGGAAAAGGCCAGCACATTCATGGACATTGTAACCACCGCCCTCCCTACGCTTCTCAAAATCGCCAGATATACCTCTATGATTCCCCAGCACAAGTACGCAACGCTGACAATCCGCAGATATTCCGCTCCCAGCTTAATCAGTTCCCCATCCTCCGTAAACAGCTTCATCATAAGCTCCGGAATTGTAACCGCCGCGCTGGCAAACAGAACAGAAGCCGTCAGGGAAATCCGCATGGCGATTCCTTCCACCGCCCGGATTGGCTCCCACTCGCCTTTTCCAAAATACTGCGCGCATAAAATACTTGCCCCCGTACCCAGTCCATAAAAAAACATAAACAGCATCTGCGCATACTGCGCGGCAAGCGAAACCGCGGAAATCGCCGACTGTCCGACATAGTTCAGCATAACCACGTCCGCCGAATTCACCGCCGCGCTAAGCAGATTCTGAATAATAATTGGAATCACCAGCGTTCCAATCTGCCTATAAAACTGTTTTTGCATAATAAATCCCATTCCTCTTCATAATCTCTTCTTCTCTCTTCTGGCAGGAAAACAGAATCACCTGCCGCCGGCAGCCCGCAAGCCACTTCAGCGTCCGCTCCAGGCGCAGGTCGTCATAAAAGGCAAAGGTATCGTCCAGAATCACCGGATATTCCTCATCATACAGAAGCTCCGCTACCGCCATGCGCAGGGCAAAGTAAACCTGCTCTAACGTTCCCTGGCTGACCTGCTCGATAGCCGTTCGTTTTCCCTGGCCAAGCAGCCCTATGCGCAGATTCTCGTCCGCCGCAAGCCGTTCGTATCTTCCGCCGGTTATCTCCGCTATGATAGCAGACGCTTTCTGATTCAGAAGCATTGTCAACTGCTTTTGCATATCCGCCGAGGTATCCTCCAGCCGCTTGACGGCAAATAGAAGCGCTTCTCTTCTCCGATCCAGCTTTCGATACTCATCCCCCAGTTCATCCTGTTCGGAAAGCTGCTCCTGAAGATTGTCGTATTCCACCTGTTTTTCTTTCCGCTCTTCTTTCAAATGCTCCCGTTCCCAGAGAAGCCTGTCTGTGGATACCAATTCTTCCTCCAGAGCAATCTCCTCCAAAAGTTCTTCCGGCTCTGTTTTCTGCCCGCATTTGCCAATCTTCATACGATTCCAGATATAGATTGCGCCAAGAAGGGCGACCACCACTGTCACAAAAGAATTCCAGGGATTGGGCAAAAATAAAAACGCAAGCACAATCAACCCCAGTATCCCTGCGATCTCCAATGGATGCACCCGCCATTTCGCCGGACGGAGGGCGTCTGTAAACCGCCTTTTTACCCACTCGTTCTCCAATCCGTCCTCCGTCCGGTTCTCTTTTTCTTTTATTTCCCGCAGCGCCAGCTCTTCTTCCACTGTCTCCAGCTTGTCCTCTATATGATGGATATCCCTCCACACATGGGACGCTTCCTGTTCAATAGCTTCCCGCTTCTTCTGCTTCTCAGAAAGTATCTGCTTGATCTCCTTGTCTATCGACTTCTTCTTCCTAAGGAGATGCTCTAACGCAGCCGCAAGATCAATATCGCTGTCTCCCGACACATAATAGCCGGCGGCATAATTCCTTAATTCCGCGGCCAGCGCCTGACTGGTAGGCGCATGAAGCTGGCCGATATACAGGGTATTCTCATAAGAAGCTTCCGTCAGCCCGTCAAGAAGCGTCTCTAAATCCCCTTCCTCTACCGACAGTTCCTCGCCGTCCGTCTCACAAAATAAAAGAGCTTTCTTTGCATATCTGTCAAAATTCCGCTGCAGGCAAAACTGCTTCCCACCGCAGGCAAACCGCAGGCAGCCGGCATAATATCCGCCGTTCTCCCACGGCTCGTATTTGGAAAAAGCGTCGTTTGCCGACCCTCTCCCTCTCTTGCGCTCCAGGCCAAACAGCATTGCCCGGATACACGTATGGATCGTCGATTTTCCGGATTCATTTTCCCCATAAATCAACTGCAGATCCTCCTGGAACTCCATCTTTTTATTATGAAATTTACCAAAGTTCTTTAGTTCCAACTCTATCAGCCGCATAGCTAACCCTTTCTCGTCTCCAAAAGCGCCTGAACCCCTTCGCACAGCGCTTCATATTCTACGCTGTCCGGCTCTGCCTCTCCAAAGCCCTGGATATACTTTCCCATCAAATTGTTTCGGTTCACAGCCAGCAGTTTTAGAAAATCAAATGCCGGCCTCGTATCATCGACAATTTCCAGAATATTCCCAAAGGAATCCATCCCCCGCAGATCAAACTGCATCTCCGGGTCCTTGAAGCCTTTCAATGTAATCTTATAAATATTCTGAACGCCTCTGCTGCGAATCTCCTGTTCCATTCGCGCGCGCAGGCCAAAGCCCGTCATATCCTCCTCCACTTCAATCTCCATATGGATATATTCCCTGAGCGCCGTCGGCACAAACCGAACCCTGCAGCCCGAATCGTCCAGACTGCCTTTTACCACGCCGTGTTTCCCTGTGTCATTTTTATCCGTCGGCTCTAAAGAACCTGCCTGAACCATCCTGCCCGGAATCAGTTCCTGGTGTTTATGGATATGCCCCAGCGCCACATAATCAAATCCGATCGCATCCACCGCGGCCTTGCGGAAAGGAAGATGCTTTTCCCCGCCGCCATGGGCAAGCAGTATATGATACCTGCAGCCGTCCTGAATTCTGATCCGCTCATAAAGCGGTTCATTCCTCTCTCTTGTGTAATAGCTGAGGCCATAAACCGCCGTGTCAAGTTCCTTTAGCTCAACGCGGCTAATCTCGCCGCTAAGTATCATATGTACGTTCTTGCTCCAGGCAAAGGTACGGTAATAAGAATCTTTCTTAATATAATCATGGTTTCCAGCTATCAGCACCACCTGCGTCCGAGAAAGGGACGCGAACAGATAATCCGCTTCCTTCAATTCTCTGAGTAGAGGCTGCCTGTGGAATAAATCTCCCGCTATCAAAAGAAGATCCGTCTGTTCTTCCTCACACATTTGAATGACTTTCCGAAAGCTGTCCCAGATCTCACTTTCTCTGTTTGCGCTGTATGCTCTTCCTGCGTCCGGCCTTACTCCTAAGTGTATATCTGCGATGTGTACGAACCTCATGCTGTGTTCCTTCTTCCTGCTTGTTTTTTGACGGCAGCGTAACTACAAACTGTGTCTTCTCATCATCGCTTTTAGCGATAATCCTTCCTCCGTGGAGTTCTACGATCTCCCTGGCGATAGCCAGTCCCAGCCCCGCTCCGCCCGTCTCTGTGGAACGGGAATCGTCCAGCCTGTAGAATTTCTCAAAAATCGTCTGCAGCTTGGCTCCCGGAATCTTCTTACCCTGATTGCGGAAAATAATCTCCACATCGCCCCGCTTCATGTGGGCGTCAATGCCAATCGTCGTATTCTCATAGCAATAGGCGATTGCATTTCTCAGTAAATTATCAAATACCCTGGCCAGTTTATCCGGGTCGCCTTCCACCTCCAGGTTTTCATCCGCCTCCACCTCGCAGGCCAGATGTTTCTCCTGCAATACGCCGTAAAGCTCGTCCGCAATCTGCTCAAGCATCATAGAGAGATTCAGCTCCACCGGCTCCAGTTCAAACTCCTGCAGACTGAACTTTGTTATATCGAAAAATTCATTGATCAGTTCTCCTAAACGAACCGCCTTTTCCAGGGAAATGTGGGTATATTTCGCCCGTTCTTCTACCGGCATATCCGGATGGCTCTCGAGCATCGTCAGATACGCCACTACCGAGGTAAGCGGCGTCTTCAGATCATGAGCCAGAAACAGCACCATATCATTCTTACGCTTCTCGCTTTCTTCCGCTTCCAGCTCCTGCCGTTTCAGCGTGGCCTTAATCTCATTCAGCCGGATCTCAATCGGCTTCAATTCCGTAATCAGGTGAATCGGCTCCGAAGACTCTGATAAGATATTCTCAATTCCGTCTCCTACTTGATCCAAATACCTGGTCATCTGCGATAAGGCAATATAAAAAAACAGTGCAAAAAGAAGCAGGAATCCCACAATCATAAAAAATATCTTGTTGTTCCCAATCAGTTTCCAATATAAATCAATGGCGGTTTTTTCCTCCATGTGAAGGGATTCCAGAAACTCTACAAACGTCGTTGCAAAGGAATCATTATAAATCCCGTCAATTACATAGTTCAGAAGAAAACCGCCAACCAGTACCGTCAGCGCCGTAATCAGCACTGTCTGTAATAAAATACTGAACTTTAGCTTACGATAACTATTCTTCAACCTTATACCCTACTCCCCATACCGTCTTGATGAAGTCCGAGTTGCCGGTAGGCGCGCTCAGCTTTTCCCTGAGATGCCGAATATGCACCATTACCGTATTGTTGCTGTTTTTATAATATTTTTCATTCCAGACTTTCTCAAACAACTCCTCCGAGCTGATGACTTTCCCCCGGTTTTCGCACAGAAGCCAGAGGATGTCGAACTCGATTGGCGTCAGCGTCAGCGATACCTCATTGTAAACGCATTCATGGGAGGTACGGTTTAAGAACAGTCCGCCGAAATCAATCACATCCCCGGCGTCCTTTCCGCCGTCATTGTACTGAGTATAACGCCGAAGCTGCGCCTTCACCCGAGCAATCAGCTCGAGTGGATTGAACGGCTTAGGAATATAATCATCCGCGCCCATAGTAAGGCCGGTAATCTTATCCATATACTCTGTTTTTGCCGTCAGCATAATTACCGGGAAGGTATATTTCTCACGTATCTTCTTTAGGATTTGGAAGCCGTCTATATCCGGAAGCATCACATCCAGAATCGCAAGATCAATCTTCTTATCAGAAATGCAGTCAAGGGCTTCCTGGCCTGTGTAATATTTAAACACCGAGTACTGATCATTCTGGAGATACAGTTCAATAACATCCGCAATCTCCTTCTCATCGTCTACTACTAATATGTTCATGCTGTCCCTCCTTATCTGAACGTGGATGTTTTATATATTTTATGCCTGCATCGTTTTACAAGTCGCAGTTATTGACTGTACGGGGGAATGGGATTACGTCGCGGATGTTGCCCATTCCGGTCAGGTACATGATGCAGCGCTCAAAGCCTAAACCAAAGCCGGAGTGCCTGGTGGAACCGTATTTGCGAAGATCCATGTAGAACTGGTAGTCTTCGGTCTTAAGGCCCAGCTCTTTCATGCGGCTCTCAAGCTTCTCGTAATCGTCTTCTCTCTGGCTTCCGCCGATGATCTCGCCGATTCCAGGTACCAGGCAGTCTACGGCGGCAACGGTCTTATTGTCGTCGTTCATCTTCATGTAAAAAGCCTTGATATCCTTCGGATAATCGGTTACAAATACCGGGCGTTTGAACACTTCTTCGGTCAGATAGCGCTCATGCTCCGTCTGAAGATCCGCGCCCCAGGATACCTTGTATTCAAATTTGTCGTTATTCTTCTGAAGAAGCTCTACCGCTTCTGAATAGGTAATTCTCGCAAATTCAGAGGACGCTACGTTCTCAAGCCTTGCAATCAATCCCTTGTCTACAAAGGAGTTGAAGAACTTCATCTCCTCCGGCGCCTCTTCCATCACATAATTGATCACATATTTCAGCATCGCTTCCGCCAGTTCCATATTGTCATTTAGATCCGCAAACGCCATTTCCGGCTCAATCATCCAGAACTCTGCCGCATGGCGGGTAGTATTAGAGTTCTCCGCACGGAACGTAGGGCCAAAAGTATAAATATTGCGGAACGCCTGGGCGTAGGTTTCCCCGTTTAACTGGCCGCTGACCGTCAAGCTGGTCTCCTTCCCGAAGAAATCCTGCGCATAATCAATATTTCCGTCGTCCTTCTTCGGCAAATTCTGCATATCCAGCGTCGTCACCCGGAACATCTCTCCGGCTCCCTCACAGTCGCTTGCGGTAATCAGCGGCGTATGCACATACACAAAGCCTCTCTCCTGGAAAAATTTGTGGAATGCGTAAGCCGCCAGCGAACGAACCCGGAATACCGCCTGGAACGTATTCGTCCTGGGACGCAGGTGCGTAATCGTGCGGAGATACTCGAAACCATGACGTTTCTTCTGCAGCGGATAATCCGGTGCGGACGCGCCTTCCACCGCCACTTCATCCGCCTGAATCTCAAACGGCTGCTTCGCATTCGGCGTAGCAACCAAAGTTCCGGTAACGATAATCGCCGCCCCTACGTTCAGCTTTGAAATATCCGCAAAATTCTCCAGCTTATCGCTGTATACCACCTGCAGCGGCTGAAAATAAGTTCCGTCATTTACCACAATAAACCCGAATGTCTTAGAATCCCGGATACTCCGCACCCATCCTCCTACGGTGATCTTCTTGTCCAAAAATTCCTCCTGCTTCTTGTATAAATCCCTAATCATCAACAATTCCATACCAAACAACTCCTTCTTGTCCCTATACTCTATCGTCACATTTCCAAAACCCGCCTTAAACGCTCCGGCATTTAAAACACCGTCCCGGAAACTATACTTTTCTTAGTATAGCACAGAATATCTCATTCATGTACCCCCCTCTTTCACAATCCGATATATTATCCCCGCCACAAGCCGGCCCGCCAAACAGTCGCCTGCAACAGCCGCCATCCTACGCGGAGAGTCCCTGCCCCTGGGCGGTCTGCTCTGGCCGGGCATAGCGGTATAGGATGCAGGGTATCCAAGAGACGCTTTTAATGGAAGTGAAATCGGCGCTTACGCAGTTTTTGAAGCGAAGGCATTCCTGAGCTTCTTAGACTACGTTTGCGCAGAGTTCACTGGAATGTTGGCTCGCCTTGCATCCTATACCGCTATGCCCGGCCAGAGCAGACCGCCTAGGGGCAGGGACTCTCCACACAAATAAAAATTATCAACTACCCACAACATTTTCTGTACGTGACTCCTAAAATATAATATAATAAAAGAAAAACGAAAGAGGTGTCTTTATGAAATATCAGATACAAGGAGAAACTTTACCAGTCGTAATCTGCGAGCTGGAATCCGGCGAAAAGATGATTACAGAAGGAGGAGCAATGTCCTGGATGTCTCCGAACATGAAGATGGAGACCACCAGCAGCGGCGGACTCGGCAAAGCGGTAGGCCGCGCATTTTCCGGCGAGAAGATGTTCCAGAATATTTACACCGCCCAGGGCGGCACTGGAATGATCGCTTTTGCTTCCAGCTTCCCAGGATCTATTCGCGCCTTTCACATCAGTCCCGGAAACGACATGATCTTCCAGAAAAAAGCATTTCTGGCAAGTGAAGCAGGCGTTACCTTATCTGTACATTTCCGCAAAAAAATAGGAGCCGGCCTGTTTGGAGGAGAAGGATTTATCATGCAGCGAATCAGCGGACAGGGAATCGTCTTTGCGGAATTTGACGGACACGTAATAGAATACAGCCTGCAGCCAGGCCAGCAGATCATCATCGACACCGGACATCTGGCCGCAATGGAGGCAACCTGCAATATGGATATCCAATCGGTTCCGGGAATGAAGAACATTCTCTTCGGCGGAGAAGGGTTCTTCAATACGGTAATTACCGGACCTGGAAGAGTATGGCTCCAGACAATGCCGATCAGCAATGTAGCAGGCGCGATTCGTCCATATATTCCTACCGGAAATTAAACATGCCGGAGACAGGCGGCGTCCTTTCTTGGGGGGACCGTAACTATCATTCTATTTTACGGTCTCCCGGCGGGGCAAACGAGTCTTGATATTCTTCCATAACCTCCTTCCAGATATAGAATTTATATGCGGAATCAAAATCCCACGCACATCCGCCGGAAATCATCACCTTCGACCCTCCCTGACGGAATGCCTCCCCAATTTTTCTGATAAGAATCTTTTTGATTTTCTCTCTGTCGTTTCCGGTAAAATCCGTCTTCCGGTTCAATCCGCCCACCAGCATCTTATCTGTCTTCGCCCTTATTTCCGAAAAAGACGGTGTGAAAGGCATCTGGTCATCCCAATTAAACGCATTTACCGGGTACTCCAGCAGCTCATCAAACAAGAGCCTGTCCTCTCCGCACACATGCAGGAGCGAAAACAAGGTCTTTTCCTCTGCTGAATGTAGGGTTTGTATATCCGGTTTCCTCTCAAATTCTTCAAAAATATCTCGAGACGTCCACAAATCCCTAGCTACATCCGTACAATAAAAGACCCCTGACGCGCCGGCCTTCAACAGATCGTCTATGAATTCCTGGTTAAATTCCGCAAATCTCTGCACCGCAATACGTATATATCTTTCATTCTCGAGCAAATATCTCTCCAGCAGAGGTACATAAGAGCCATGTTCCGCCTGGCACGCATCCATTTGGCCGCTTGGAATTGACGCATAGGCAATCCACATAACCGGCGTAAAAATAGACGGCAGCACCGGAACCTCCCCCTGGAAATAATCCGCAATTCTCCGAACCGCCTCGATCTCTCTGGCAATGGCCCCTTTCCGAACATCAGGAAATTTGACCTTCTCCCAGCCGGCAGGCTTCGGCACCGTAAGAATACTCGGCGACCGGGATACGCAGGACGCATAGCTTTTCACCGGCAGTAATACGATTCCCATATCCTCCAGCAGATAAAAAGGGTTCGACATCACCTTGATAAAGTCAAATCCATGAGCAAGCTGAAAGTCTATGGTCGCCTTCGCGAAGTCCTTTGCATTTCTGTCCGTATAGTTCATAAAATGCCCCCAGGCGCTGTAAAGCGGCCTGTCCGCCTCTTTCCCCTCCAGCACACGCCGTAATCTTTCTGTTGCTGTAAGCTTTCTAACCATATTGTCATCCTTTCATGCATACGAAACGCTATTTCACATAATATTGAAGAAATTCCTTTGTCCTCTCTTCTTTCGGACTGGTAAAAAACTCCTCCGGAACCGCCTCTTCCACAATCCGGCCTTCGTCCATATAGATAATTCGGTCTGCTGCATCTCTTGCAAAGCGCATCTCATGAGTCACAATTACAATCGTCGTATTATGTTTCTGGGTGATGGTTTTTATGACGGACAAAACTTCCCCTACCAGGCAGGGATCCAGCGCAGAGGTCGGCTCGTCAAAAAGCATCACCTTGGATTTCAACGCCATAGCCCTTCCTATCGCCACCCGCTGCTGCTGGCCGCCCGACAGCGTCCATGGATATTGGTTCCTTTTCTCCGGAAGCCCAATCTGCTCCAGAATCTCCTCCGCCTCCTTCTCAGCCTGCGCCTTATCTGTCTTCTGCACCACCTGCATGGCAAGGGTAATATTTTCCAATACCGTCTTATTCTGGAACAGACAGAAATCCTGAAATATCATGGTAGATTTGCGCCGGAATTCATAAATTTCTTTCTGGGTAAGACGCCCCGCCTCCGCCCGCATTCCATCGATGGTAATCCTTCCCTCAGAAGGCATTTCCAACAGATTCAGACAGCGCAGCAGCGTTGATTTTCCGGTTCCCGACGGCCCGATAACCGCAACGGTCTCGCCCGCCCCTATTTCTAGGCTGATATCTTTCAAAACGGAATGCTTTCCATAGCTCTTAGACAAATTTTCAACGCGGATCATGATGGCTTCCTCCTGTAAGGTTCAGTCTTTTCTCCAGGTATTTCTGAAGAATGGTAATGAGTTTCGATATCACAAAATAAATGATAAATGCATCCAGATAACACTCAAAAAACTTCGCCGACGAATTGCCCAGCAGAGTTGCCTCCGCCATGATATCCCTGACGCCAATCGTAAATGCCATAGAGGAATTCTTAACCAGCGATATAAATTCATTTCCCATCACAGGCAGCGCGACCCTTGCCGCCTGAGGCACGATAATATGCCTCATCACTTGAAGATTTGTCATGCCCACCGAAAGCCCCGCTTCGATCTGCCCCTTCGGCACAGATTCCAGCGCCCCTCTCATATCCTCCGTCATATATGCCGCCGTATTCAGCGTCATGCCGATAATTGCCGCCTGATACCCCGTCATGCTGACAAATACCGGCGAAATCTGCGGCAGACCAAAATAGATAAAAAAGAGCTGCACCAACAGAGGTGTTCCGCGGAATATATCAATATACACATTTACAATTTGATGCAGGATCTTCACCTTATAATAACGTACAACCGTTATTGCCAGTGAAAATATTACCGTAAAGAACATGGAAACTACCGCAATATTCATGGACATTCCCGCATATTTTAAAATGAGCGGCAGATGGCTGACCGCATATTCAAAGCTAAATCTCATTACCAACTTCTCCTGTCGTATTCTTCAGATCTCCGTACATTGTGAATCATCCGCCCTCTGATATAACAGTCAGGCGCCGTCTCATTACACAGGAATAGCTTATCTGCCACAGACAGATAAGCTATTCCTTTCTTCTTAAACAGTTACACTCCCGTGGATACGTCCGCTCCCAGCCACTTCTCACACAATTCCTTCAAAGTGCCGTCCTGGTGCATTTCCTCAATTGTCTCCGAGAAAATCTGCTCCAAAAGCTCCGCTCTGTCGCTGTTCTTTACAAACGCATATCCGCAATAATCGGCTACATATGCCGGACACTCTGCAACCGCCAGCTTCATCTCGCCAGCATCACTGGTGGACAGAGCCGCAATCGGATTCATATAGGAAGCATCCAGCCGTCCAATGGATACATCGTACGCATTTGTAGAAGAATCATAGGGTATGATTTCAAATTCTACCTTATATTCCTGCTTGATTTCCTCAAGCTGGCTGTAAGCCTCCTGGCCGCTGGCAACGCCAATCTTCTTTCCTGCAAGGTCTTCAAAAGACGTAATCGTTCCTTCTTCCCCTTCCCTTACAATAAAACGGTTGCTTGCTTCAATATAGCTTGTAGAAAAAATGTAGTCTTCTTTCCTCTCATCGGTAATCGTGATACTCTCTGCCACCGTATCAATACGTCCGGCATCCAGCGCTGAAAACATACCGTCCCAAGCCGTAACATCACACTGGATATCCAGTCCGTTTCGTTCCGCAATCTCTTTCATCATCGCCACTTCAAAGCCATCCGTCTCATCAGTCTCATCATTCAGGAAACAATACGGCGGATATGCCCCGTCAATTCCCACATGAATCGTCCCTAAGTCTTCTTTTGACAATGCGGTCTCTTCTCCCGCCTCTTTCTTCTGTTCCTCTGTCCCAGAATCTTCCGTCGATCCTCCGCACGCAGCTAAAGACAGTACCATAGCTCCTGTCAGCAAAACGCAAAACAATTTCTTCATAAAACATTTCCTCCATCATACAGTAAAATTTGTGCAGCCGGAAAACCAGCTTCATTATGTCCATTTTTACATTTTACTCCTATTCGGTAAGGTTTGTCTAATTCAAAAGCCTTATAAGCGCTTATTGATAGTTTCTATAAGCGCCGGTTCCCTGTCGATTTCCGCACCAACATCAAGGGGTTGAATTTCCTACTTCTACGTATCTTAATAACCATATTCTGCTATTTCATATTCGCCGCCTTACTGCCCTTATTGTTTCAGATACTTTGCTGAAAAATTATATTTTATAATTCCTTACAGCTTCCGGGATGTCGTCAACAGATAAATTCTTTACATCTTCTTCACTTCCGGCGGCAATCGCCGTATCATAATACCAACATTTATATTTCAGCATATTTTTTGTTGCCTGTAATGCTTCAATCTGTTTTTCCACTTCTTCCAAACGGGCATAAAACATTTCCCTGCGTTTCCCTAAAGAAGCATCGCCCTCCTCGCACCAGGCCAAAAATTCCTTAATTGACTTGATAGACATTCCCGAAGACTTCAGACACTCAATTACCCTAATCGTGTTCATCTCCGTATCAGAAAAAACGCGGATACCCCCATTACTCCGTTCCATATTCGGGAACATACCCTCACGGTCATAATAACGCAGAGTGGATATGGTAATCCCGGTAGCATTAGCGACTTCTCCAATCGAATAATACATAAGATTTTCTCCTTTTTCAAAAATAAAAAATTTCTCTCGACCTATTATATAATCTGGGGAAGCCGGGAAATGACTAGTCCAAAACAGCTCCCAACGCCAATTTGGGCAAAATTCAGGCAAACCTTGATTTTAGGCAGAAACCATGCTATACTTTCATTCGTTGCAAGCCTGCAAAAACCAAGGTCTTACGGGGCTTGCCGCCGATTCCCGGCGTTAAATGAGTCGTGTGTTCGAGACCTTCCACACGTAAAACAAAACTAAAGGAGAGAACTGAATATGAAAAACAAGAATGTAACCTTTCTAACCCAAGCGGCCATGATTGCCGCTATCTATGTCGTACTAACTTACGTATTTGCCCCCTTCTCATTTGGCGAGATCCAAATACGCATTTCCGAAGCGCTTACCATTCTGCCGCTGTTTACGCCAGCCGCGGTACCCGGTCTGTTTATCGGATGCCTGATCGGTAATATTTTAGGCGGAGCCATCCTCCCGGATATTGTCTTTGGCAGCGCAGCAACCCTAATCGGAGCGCTCGTCACCTATTCCTTAAGAGATAAAAAGCCCGTGCTAGGCCCGATTCCACCCATTGCCGCCAACACAGTTATCGTACCCTTTATACTGCGCTTCGGCTATGGAGTCAATCTGCCTATTCCGTTCATGATGCTTACCGTCGCTATCGGAGAAGTAATCTCCTGCGGTATCCTGGGCATGATCTTATATACTGCCTTAAGCCGCTACCAGCGCCTGATTTTTAAAGAGGCCGTATAATCCGGCCTATCCCAACTGCGTCCGCCTTCAATCTATGCGGAAAATACAGCGCCTGTTATTGTTTCCCTGCAAACAATAACAGGCGCTGTATTACTGACCGGCGCATTCTATGTCACATATCCGACATACTCGTTTCCTCCGCTCAGCATAATACTATCCATTTGTTCTTTCGGCATCGTCCGAATTTTTTCATCCGACATGTCAATATATATCACGCGATATTCATCATAGCCCACTAAAATCAGCGCAGGCTCCCCGGCGCGTACTCCGATTACCGGCGTCCCCTGGTTAATCAAATAACTAATCTGGTCCGCGCTGCATCCGGTAAGTTCCATTCCCTTATCCTCGGAAATTCCGTTCACAATCTCCATAGGCGGCTTCCCTTCCCGCAGCCCGCTTCGGATAACGTCGAACAACTCGTCCTGCCCCGTAATCTGATAGGCCAGATAACGGTTCCCACGCTCCCAGACATACTGCCCGCCCGGAGCAATCACTACGCCGCTCGTCTCGTCCGCCGATTGAATTGCCTCTCCCGCTTCCTTATAAATTCCCTGCAGTCTTCCCAGTCCGTAAACACAATATCCATGCTCCTGCGGCGTATCCTCAAATTCCGGCAGCGCCGGGTCTCTGTCAAGTTCCTGTTTGGGATTTAAAAGCTTCGCCTCTGTGTCTTGAATCCCGTCGGCAAACGTAAGCCGCCTTTGCGTTTTTTTTAAATCCGTGACGTAGGATTCCAGCGTAATATTATTCTCTTCTTTTTCCTCGCTGCTTATGATATAATCCGCATCGGCATCCGCATAAACGCCTCCGTTCTTGCTTACCCGGCTCAGCGTAATCATTCCATCGCTGACCCTTGCGCCAAGCACATACTCCGCTCCTGGATCGTATGTTTTTATTAATTTATTCTCTGCACTCCGAATCTCCACCAGATACATAGGAAAGATATTTCCTCCGCTGATTGTTTCGCCAAGCTCTGATTGTCTTGCCCGCCCGCATACAAAATCACTTCCGACAAATCCAAGCGGTATGATGCTTTCTCCTTCAACCGCTTCTACCCGGTATTCGTCATCCGTGTCCAAATCTCTAACCCTTACCGTTCCTGACGACTCCCCGCTGTCTCCGGCGCCATAGGCCACCCATCTTCCGCTCTCTGACATAGCAAACTGTCCTTCTTCCAAACCGGAAACCACTGGTTCTTCCCAGTTCTTATCCACGTCAACCTCATAGAAAGTTCCTCCGACCATTATGTACAGATAATCCCGCTTCAGACTATAATAAACCATTTCCCCCAGTTCTTCCTCTGCAATTGCCGCAGAGCGGTTACTTGGAATAAAGACTTTCTCCTCTATGCTGCCCGATTCCATATCATAGTAGAAAATATTCGCCCCTACCTGCCCTTCATGGGCTCCGCGATTCATATATCCAAATACTGCAAAGACCATATTCCCCTGATCGTCCATATCCAGAATCCGGATACTATGGTCTGATACTTTACTCCTGCTGTCGGTATTTTCCGCATCACGAAAACTGAATATCAACGACAGCTCCTGCTTGTCGCGATTGTAATTCCAGAGTTCGTTTGCCTGGACAAACGCCGCAATATTCCCTTCCGAATTAACCTCATAGGGAATATCGCCAGATACAATCCCCAGCAAGAGTCCTTTCTCATCCAATACCTGCCGGCTTCCGTCAAAAATTTGTTCCATTCTGCGGTCATAATTCAGCAAATACATGGTTCCTTCCGCCATACGCACCCGAAAAAACTCTTTCACAGTATAAAGATCCGTTTCATTTTCTTCCCCTGTGCAGCTCACATCATACTCCAGAAGAATGGATGTGTATGCAATATTCGTTTCCAGTATCTTCCAATTCTCCTGCCCCATAACCTGCGGTTCTAAATCCCCCCAGGTTACCTGATTATAATTTGAATGAATCGTTACGTGGGAAAATGTACTGTTATCCCCTTCGTCATTTGGTTCAAGAGCCGCTCCCACGCCTGTATTCTCTCTCTTTGCCAGCGCGTTTTCATGGAAATTATACACATAATCAAGACACGGCGTAAGATTAAAATCTCCCGGCGTAACCAACCTCGTATAATAATAAATATCTCCGGCGCTTGAATGCAAGGTCACTTTCATGACGCGCTCCTGACTCAGAATCCCCTCGTCAAACGTCAGCATCATCTGTTCCGCCGCCGAAACATGGTTCGTATAAAGCTCTGTTTCACCGTCAAGGGTATATACCGAATAGTCCGCGGACGTAACCTCCGCCTCGCCGGCTTCCATATTCATTGCAAGCTGGCTGCCGTTCACCGGCGTTACAGCGTCCCGCACACTGGCAATGTCCATCTCTCTGGTATAACCGTTCATTGGATTCAGCCAATACCCTTCCACGGAAAAATAGAGTCTTGGAAGGGTAGCTGTTCCAAGATCCGCCGTCATATTTCCGTTTCCTTTACTTGTCATATATTCAAAATAAAAGATTGCCACTATAAAAATCACAGTCAGTATTCCTGCACGCATCAATCTCTTCTTCATCTATCGAATCAGCTCCTGTTCTCTGTCCAGACTCATCTCCTCCAGCAAGCGCCCCAACAGCGGCGCAATGTGAAGCGCCTCCTGGCAAGCGCGAACCGCCTCATAATTCTTCTTTCGAGTTCCGGTCTTTACCGCCCGAATCAATATATTCTTCGGGGTATGTTCCATATCTATAAATTCCAGTATCTGCGTGCGGTATCCTTCCCTCTCCAAATACTGGGCGCGCAAAGCGTCTGTGATAAGCGCCGCCATCCGCTCTTTTATCAACCCATACTCCAAGACAGGCGCCAAAGCATCTCCGGCAATCTGACGGTTCACCTCATGCTGACAGCAAGGCACCGACAAAATCACCTTCGCATTCCACTTCACAGCCTTCGCCAGAGCATAGTCTGTCGCCGTATCACAGGCATGAAGCGTAACGACCATGTCCACAGCCTCTACACCCTTATACTCCGCAATATCGCCCTTAAGAAAATGCAGCTTCTCATAGCCATAACGTTCGCTAAGCTCATTGCAGCGGCGGATAACTTCCTCCTTCAAATCCAATCCGATAATGCGGATATCATATCTTTTTAATTCATGCAGATAGTAATACATGGCAAATGTCAGATAGGACTTCCCGCACCCAAAATCCAAAACCGTCAGTTCCCGCCCTTTCGGAAGTTCCGGAAGTATATCCTCCACAAATTCCAAAAATCGGTTAATCTGCCTGAACTTGTCGAATCTCTGCCGCACCACTTTTCCGTCTTCTGTCATAACGCCCAGATCAACCAAAAAAGGCGCTTTCTCCCCTTCCTCCAAAATATACCGCTTCTTCCGGTTGTGCTGGAGATTCACCATCTTCGCAGGCGTCTTCCTCTGTTTCGTCTTAATTGTAGCCTTCCCTTTCCTGCTGACCAAAGCGGTACAGGTCTGCTTTTTCGTCTCAATCTGGAGCTGCTTCATCTCTTTCATAATAAGAAACATCTCTTCCGCTGCTTCTTCCGCCGCCAGATTCTTGTGAAACGCTTGATTTCCCCGAAAAATCTCTAACTGAAATAAAAGTGTGTCCTTCTTTAACAAAGGACGCACTTTTACCTTCAAAATCCCATCTTTTCCCCTTGGGCCGCTCAAGATGGCCGATACAAAATCTATATTCAAATTCTCCTGTAGTAATCTTCTTAAATTCTCCATGCAGCTATTATATCTGATTTCACCGTCATAGTAAATAGAAGATTCTTCTATACCTTTTTTACACGCGGGAATGTAATTGTTACGCGGAATAGGTCGCCGTCTAAATATAGATCAAACTTCCCGCCCATCAGCGCCGCCAAATTCTTAGCAATAGACAATCCCAAGCCGCTTCCTTCGTTACTCCGCGACACGTCTCCCCGAATAAACCGTTCTGTCAGTTCATCCGCATTAATATTCAGCGGCTGCTCTGAAATATTCTTTAAGGAAAATATTACCTCTTCCTCCGTCCTGCTTAAATCGGAGTAGACTCTGGTACCTTCCATAGCATATTTCGCTACGTTATTATATATATTTTCCAGTATCCTCCACATCCTTCTGCCATCCGCCCATATGACCGCCGGTTCCTCAGGCAGATTCATAACTTCTTTAAGCCCCTTATTCTCGAACTTCTCAGAAAATTCTCCGCTGGTCTGCCGTACCATTTCCACCAGATCCAAATTCATGCACTCTAACGTAACATTGCCGGAACTTACCTTTGACGCTTCTACTACGTCTTCCGTCAGAACTTTTAACCGCTGAGCCTTGGCCTCTAACACCTTCAGGTAGCCCTGGATTTTGGAATCCTGAATATTTTCCCGTTTCAGCAGGTCAATATAATTGATGATTGAGGTCAGCGGCGTTTTAATATCATGGGATACGTTGGTAATCAGATCCGTCTTCAGCCTTTCATTCTTAATACTGCCTTCCACCGCCGCATCCAACCCGTCTCCAATATTATTGATACGCTCCGCCAGCTCTAACTGCTCCCCGCTCAAACCGCCGGTTGGAATCTTATAATCCAATTCCCCGCTGGAAATGCGCATAACGCCCTCGCTGAGACGCTTTCTTCCAACCGCCTGCTGTACGATATAGACGAACACCCCCACATCCGCCGCCAGTCCGACAATCACCGGCACAAATGAACCCGATAAAAACAGAAGCATCTGGCTAAAAAGGAATAATCCATAGAACAAAATATATTTCCACACAATCGGTATCTGGCGTATAAATCTCCAGCCATGAACGATGATCCAACGCAGCAGGCTATTTGACCAAACTGTTCCCGCCTTTAACCTGCGGACCAGGCTCAAATAACCGATTAAGAACAAGGAACAGCTTACGAAGCCCAAACCTCCGCATATAAGCAGCAGTTCGTTTCCAAACCCGTCTAAAGAATAAAACTCTCTGCTCATACTGCTTCCTGACACATAATAGGAATAATCGATATATCTCCCGCTTCCCATAGCGCTGCTAAAAAGAACGATACATCCCGACCATATTCCAATCACAAGCGCCGCCGCAATTTCCGTTTTCCATCTGTCAAAGAAATTACAGTGAAGTTCTTCATCCTCCGGCCTTCTGCCCGCAACCGCCGTCAGCCAAATCAGAACGCCAAGCAAAAGAATTGCCGAACCAATACCAAGCTGTATCATAAAACCGGCCTTCCCCGAAAATTTCTGGTAATTCTCTTTCATGTAGAAATAATTATCCCGAACCGGATAATCCGTATCCAAGGCCGCCACAAATACATAATCTTCCTTATGGCTTACAGCGTCAATCTGATGCCCCCATTCATTGGCTCTCGCTTCCTCCATATTACTTTCAAAATCCGAAAGCTTTGGCTTCACTACCGCGTATCTGCCCTTATTTTTCATCTCTTCCACATACTTTTGCAGCAACCCGTAATCTTCATAGTCCGTATGGTTGGTATATATCTTCTTCTCAGCTATATCCGCAAACAGGTACACCAAGTTTGTGTTACCCTCTTCGTAATTACCCAGAGAATTCTGGTAATCATACTTCTCGTCGTCCAAAATACTCAGCGCGGCGGCTATTTCCTGATAAGCCTCGTTCAGCCTCCCATTCCACTCCGGATGCTCGTTGGCAATCTCCAAAACGCTTGCCGCTCCTTCCGGCGCATACTTTTCCTCAATCCAGTATCCGTCGTAATTCCAGCAGTCCAGCAGACGAACGCCTCCCTCGGCGTCCAGCATCGCATAAGAATCCGATGTTTTGTCGCCCTCATACCAGGTTCCGTCCTTCAGCCTCTGTAAAATATCGTAAGCCGTCATATCCTCTGTCTCCATGACAAACCGGAAATCTCCGTTGTCAATTCGTTCTTTCAGCTCACTATAGCGGTAATACTCATACGTTTTATCCGGCCTGCGCCCTACAATAATCGGGTCTTCTTCCGGCGAGCCATACTCTCCTAACTCTACCGTATCGTAACGATAAAGCTCGTCAGTCCAGGCTTCCAGATCTCCCAGCCTATAAGCCAGACCCGATTCTCCCTTTCCATCTATAATTCCTTCTTCCGTATACCTTTTGATATCTACAAGCTTATTTTGATCATGAACTCCATCTGTTTCCATATTCTCCCGGGTCTTAAGAGCCCGAGCTACTGTCAGTGCGTCGGAAAGCATAAGAGAACTCAGAGCTTCTGAGTCCTCATATTCTACGTTCTTCCCCTCCAGCGCATCCTCCGCCGCGCTGGGACAGGCCCATATCCATAACATACTGATAATTAAAAGCACCGCCAGAACATGTGCAAATCCGGCCAGAACTCCTTTTACCAGACTTCCTCTATACCATTTCTTGTTCATATTCATATCCATTTCTACTCCATTCTGCCGGCCTCAACTGACAGTCCTCTGCTAAAATCAGAGTTTTTCCACCTTATAGCCGACTCCCCATACAACTTTCAAATACCTCGGCTCCTTGGGATTTATCTCAATCTTTTCCCTGATATGCCGGATATGCACCGCAACTGTATTATCTGCCCCTAGAGCCTCCTCGTTCCAGATGCTTTCATAAATCTGTTCAATCGAAAATACCCTCCCCTGATTTTTCACCAGCAGAAGCAGGATATTATACTCGATCGGCGTCAGTTTCACCGGCTCGCCGTCTACCGTTACTTCCTTCAGATCATCATTGATGGACAGGCCTCCTGTGCAGTACACCGCCTCCTCCGGCATCATGCCGGACATGCTGCCGAGCTGCGTATATCTGCGTATCTGAGATTTTACCCTGGCCACTAACTCCAATGGGTTAAACGGCTTCGTGATATAATCGTCCGCCCCGATATTAAGTCCGAGTATCTTGTCTACGTCCTCTGATTTTGCCGACAGAATAATAATCGGCATATTATTCTTCTCACGAATTTTTAACGTTGCCCGAATACCGTCCAGCTTCGGCATCATGATATCAATTACAAGAAGATCAATCTTCTCTTCCTTCAGCTTCTTCAGCGCCTCTTCTCCGTCGTAAGCCTTGCTGATCTCATACCCCTCCTGGGTCAGATATATCTCAATTGCCTCAACAATTTCCTTATCGTCATCACATACTAATATTCTTGACATCTCCATCACCTCCCCTCTACTATAATGCATCCCGCCGCCAAGCGCAATCCTCGTTAGGCCTTTTGCAAGTCCTTGGTTATCGTTTTCTCCCACGGTGAACATGGATAACAGTAATTCTCTTTCTTTCCTATGGGATTATCATAGCAGGCTTTTTTAGTACCATAAAAGTGTAGTAGTTAGAGAGTAATTAACTCTGACATC
>CAJURK010000038.1 GCA_910588745.1 uncultured Dorea sp.
ACAATAAAAATAGAAGATACATAGTAAAAAGATTATTGAGAGTTATGAACTTGAAGTAGTGGGGAATGAAATATACATAACAGAATAGGTTAATAATGTTTTGCTTTGCAAACGATAAATTCCCCATTTGCAGAATTGCAGCCAGCTAAAAACTGAATAACCGCCATACATACAGAACGACGACGCCCCTTTTCCTCATCAAAAAACGGCTCCAATCCAGAACCGTTTTCCCTGCATTCTATATTATTTTTTCATCTTCGGTTCAAACAGCCAGGACGCCAGATATCCGAAGATTAACGCCGCCGAGATTCCTACCGCGCTGGCTTTGAACCCGCCCATAAAAATTCCAATAAATCCTTCCTCGTTCACCGCTTCTTTCACACCCTTAAACAGCGTATTTCCAAATCCCAGAAGCGGTACGCTTGCCCCTGCGCCCGCAAAGTCCTGGAAGGGCTGGTAGATTCCTAAAAATCCCAGCACAGCCCCGGTACACACCAGAAGCACCATAACCCGGCCCGGCATCAGTTTGGTTCGATCCAGCAGTATCTGTACCAACGCGCAGATCAGCCCTCCAACCCAAAATGCATTGATATAATCCATTATATTCACAAATATCCCCCCTAACAGTGTTCCAGCACAATGCCATGCGCAATTCCCGGTACGCTTTCACCTTCATTAAAGCTAACGGTAGACATGAGCGCCCCCGTCGGCACAAATAATACCTTCTTCCACTCACCCTTTTCAAGCTTCGGCAGAATATAAGCTGCCAGAGTCGTCGCCGCGCACCCGCATCCGCTTCCCCCCGCGTGGGTGTCCTGGGTTTGCTGGTCAAATATCGTCATGCCGCAGTCCATGTGGTTCTTCATAATGTCCAGACCCTTTTTTCGCATCAGGTCGAAAAGAATACTCTGCCCCACATAACCCAAGTCTCCGGTAATAATCCGGCTGTACTCATCCGCCTCTCGTTCAAAATCCGCCAGGTTCACCGCTATCGTATCCGCTGCTGCCGGCGCCATGCAGGCTCCCATATTCTGGGAATCCTTCAATCCATAATCGACAATTTTCCCTACCGTAATTCCTGATATCCTTACGTGGCTCTTTTTGTTTCCCACCACAAAAGCTCCGCTTCCGGTTACCGTCCACTGGGCGGACAGCGGCCTCTGATTCGCGTAGCTTAAAGGAAAGCGGAATTCTTTCTCCGCCGTCCCGAAATGGCTGGAAGTAACCGCCAGCATATGCTCCCCGTATCCGGCGGCTACACACATAGATGCCAGCGCCAGCGCCTCGCCGGAGGTAGAACAGGCTCCAAACAGGCCGAACAGCGGAATCTGAAAGCTCTCGAGCCCCATAGAAGTCGCGATTCCCTGCCGCAGCAAATCTCCGCCGAACAGATACCGGATTTTATCCGGCGTCAACTTAGCCTTGCCGAGAGCCAGCGTACAGGCTTCCTTCTGCATGGTTCCCTCCGCCGCCTCCCAGGTTTCCTCCCCGAAAAGGTTCTCTGAGTCTGACATGTCAAAATATTTCCCGAGAGGCCCTTCGCTCTCCTTCTTCCCTACCACAGCGGCGCTGCTCATAATATAGGGAGACTCAGGAAACGCTATGCTCTGAGCCCCCTTTGTTTTCTGAATCATAAGATATCCACCTTCCATATTCATTCGGTTTTCTTTAGTATGAAAAGTTTTTCAGATTATATACCTAATTTTATATTAATAATTCCTGCTCAATCTCCAGTCCATATTTCAGAATACAGAACTTTAATTCCTCCATTTCGCCTGCGTCCATATTTTCAAGTTTTTTCCTCTTTTCGAACTCTATCGGAACTCCCGCGCCTGCGGAAATTGCCCTCTCATAGGACTTCCTGTCCATCCGATATGCCGTTATCTTTGGAAAAACATTCTTTTTGTTAAACTGAAAAATGCGGATTCCTCCATAGTCCATATCTCCCCAGTGATAATACTTTGTCTCCTCCTCTGCCGCATTCACGATTCCTTTTAAAAACCGTATCTCCTTTGGTGAAAAGAATCCATGGCAGAAAATATACAACTCGTCCCCCTTAAATTCCATTGCTTCATAATTGGCTTTATTCTCTATCACAAAAATCTTCCTAATCCCTGGCAGCGCCCTCACTGCCGCGTGTTCTAATGTTCTGGCATTCAGCATCGTGCCGTAAACATTTTTCTCAGATGAAATCTCCGCGCCGGTATCAAGCACATAGGATAAAGCCCCCTTCCATTCTAACGTCTGCGCATAGCTTAAGATTCCATGAGCCGCCAGAACTTCATCATCGCTCATTCCCTCTTCGTAATAGGGCGAATATTTCTTTAGAATACCAAGCGTTTTGCTTTCATATTTCTTGCGGAACAGTTTCGCCGGCGTAATCCCTTCCTTTTGATCTGCCGCGCCCCGAAATACCCTGGCGCTGAAAATCGGTTTCTCAACCGGATCCTCCAAACGCAGCAATTCATCCAGGCAGCGGTATAACCGACCGTCCTGCATATTGTTCTGCATCGTCTGGGAACATTCTCCTTTTTTAAGCTTTCCCAGTTCCTCGTCATAATAACCGGCCAGCCAGGAATCCGCCGCTTTTTCCTTCCACTCCTCCAGCATCTGAATATACCGAAGCTGCCTGTGCCTTGGATCCTCTATACCGGCTCTCTGGCACAGCTTTGGCATCAGTTCCACCGGACAGTGGATTTTTTGAATATCCATATTCATATCCCGCCAGTCGAACCGAATGTTCCCCTCTCCGCCAAGCAGCGCGTCTTTCTCTATTTCCTTTGCCTGGGCAAGCAGTCTTTCTCTTCCGCCAATCTCTTTTAAAAGTTTTCCGTCTGCCTGCGGATGGCGAACGCCGGAAATCAAACCCGCCCGGTAAGCTTTTCCGTCAATCTGGCCAATGAGCCACTCTATTAAAGTCTTTGTCTTTTCCACTGCCATTCGTTCCTCATTTCTGCCTCTTCTTCATAAGTCTGTCCCGTACTATTGCGAAACCGGCTCTTCTTTCTCCTGCCTTTCCCCTTTCCCCAGTTCGCCCTTCCGCTGTCCGCCGCCTTCTATCATCTCCAGATAATCTCCCTTATCAATATGCATCATAGAAATCTGGTTTTGATGCCTGCGAAATCCATACACGCTGTCCACATTACGAATCAGCGACTGCAGACGTTCGTCCGGCACGCACACAATCAACTGCAGCTCCAGTTCTCTTGCATACCGCAGGCATACCTCGCTCCGCTCCTTGTCCATCTTAGAAAACGCCTCGTCTAAAAGCACCAGCCGGATCTTAGAATCCCGGTTGCTCTGCTGCATATACAGCATGGCAAAACCTGCCAGAAGCGCAACATATTTGGGGTTCTGTCCCTCGCCGCCGGAATCCCGCCCCGCCATCTCGTCCACTGCATTTTTCTTGACGTTTCCCTGCTCATCTTCTACCCGCTCATACATACGAAAGGTCAAATAGTTACGGTAATCCGCATACTTTTCCATCTCCTGCTTGTGAAGGGAACGCTTTTCACCGTCTCCGCTTTTAGGCGGCATGAATTTCTCCGTAAGCCTTTGAATCTGTCCCTCGTATTTCTGATAGAATTCGTCCTCCCCGAGACTTAACTGTCCCTCAAAACCGTCGTTGTCCAACACCTTGCTGTCTAACTCCGGCGCCATCAGCATATCATAAAACTGTCCGTTCTCATTCTCCGCCGGAAGGATATCAATCTGATAGGTACTGTCTGAAAAGCGGATTCTTGACAACATCCGGTTAATCTCCCGCTTATGGCGGTAAGCCGCTTTGATTTCCCCATGGATCGTGGCGATCACATTCTCTCTCAGAGAATGATAGACCAGAAGATACTGCTTTTCAAACTCCTCTTTATACTTTGGCTCAAAATCCTGACGAAGCTGTTCTAAGACCTTGTCGTATCCCTCGTTGCCATGTTCTACCCCGGTAAATCCGTAAGCAGGATACTCCCGGTTAAATTTATTTCTTGTAATTGTCCTCTGATCCGAAACCGTCTCTTCTAATTCTCCCAGTCTGGAAAGTTCCTCGTGCATCTTTCTGCGGTAGGTATTCTCCGCCTGCTTGTTTAAACTCTCTTTCACTTCCGAAAGGAGAACCTCGTTTACTGTGAATCCTTCCTGCAAACCGGCAAGCTTATCCCTGAAATCATCCGCTTCTTTCTCTGCGGCCCGGTAATCTCCTTCACGGCCAATGCGTTCTTTATTGATCTGATTCAGACGTCTCTCAAGCCCCGCAAGCTCTTCCTCCAGACCCGCAAGTTCCTCTTTTAGCCGCGCAGTATGCGTACCGTCTTCTAACTTCTTAATCTCTTCCTTCAACGTCTCCTGTTTTTCCAGGTAAGCTTCCAGTTCTTTCGCCGCTCCGGAAAGCTGCAATAGCTGCTCCGGCTTCTGGTTCAGACGCTCAAATTTCTGCGCCTGCCCTAACGTCTCCTTTAACTGGGTATCGGCAATCAAACGTTTCTGTAAGTCATAAATTTCATCTTCTAATTCTTTCAGCCTTGCCTTGGAAACCTTGGTTCCAATACAAGCGTACCGGTTATAGTCGTCCTCCCTCAGATGCCGGAAGATATAATTACTGTAGGAATAACAGTCCGGCGTCACGCCGTCTCTCACCTGATGCAGTTCCTCTACCGTCCCACATTGGAAAATCCTTCCCAAATACCTTTTTAAGCACAGATCCACATACGGCTCCGACGCCCTGACTGCGTCATACAGCGTTCCTTCCTTTGCCGCCGGCATATCCCGCTTAATTGCCGCTGTATTAATCAGATCTATCTCTTCAAACTCCCTCCGCTTCATCCTGCGGAAAATCTTTGCGGCGTCCACCGCATACCGGGGATCCGTAACCAGGCTGTGCTTGATGCGCCCCAGCCTGCCCTCTATTGCATTTTTCCACTTTTCATCCGTAATATCAAACAGATCTGCAAAAATTTCCACATGGATGGTCCGCCCGTACTGGCTGCTCAATTCTCTCTGTAATTCCGCCCTGGCGCTTTTCAGCTCTTTTCGGTACGGTTTGCGGTCATTCTTTAAATCCTCTGCCATGTCCTTCTTCTCATCCAGGTCTTTTTTGGTCTTCCGGACACTATCCTTTAACTCCGCAAATTCTTCCTCAATAAGTTCCAGCGCGTTGTCAATCCCCTTTTTTGCCCTCTCCAAAGCAGATACGGATATCTCTCCCGCCAAAATGTCGTCGATACACTGCAGAGCGGGGTTGCTGACATAGCCGCTAATATCCTCATCTTCCGCCCATGGCCTAAGTCCCTGGAGGATTTCCCTCCACTGTCTGGAATTTCCTTCCAGCAGTCCGATGGTGGTCTGCATATCCTCCAGTTTTTTCTTCTTCACCCCGTAATCGCTTGCGTGAAGCTCCGCCTTCACATCAACCAGCCGATCGGTCTTTTCTTTCTTCTCCATATCAAAGGCGCCGTATTGTTTTTCCAGCTCGGCAATCCTTGCGCCGATACCCTTCATATCTTCTTCCTTGGCTTCCAGCCGGACTTTGCACCCTTCGATATCCAGAATCCGCAGGATACGCTCCGCGCGCAGTTTGTCCGCCTTTACCTGGATGAGCTTCCGGTTCTCCTCCTGAACCTCTGAGAGGATTTCAATCCGGTTTTCCAGATCGTCCACCCGCTCCTTGATTTCCCGGTATGCCCCTAGCTGCCTGCTAATGGTCGAAACCGTATCTTCCTTACTTTTTGGGAACATATAATCCCGGATAAACTGTCCGGTACCATCTGCCATCCGCAGTGCAATGGCGCTCTTTTCCATCGTCATCAGACGGTTAGAATCAATATAACCAAATATCTCTTCGTACACGATATTTAAGTATGCTTCTTTCGACTGATAAATCCGATTCACATCCACCCGGCCCCGATTAGACTCCGATCTGCTTCTTGTCTCTAACAGTTTCTTAAGCTGCGCCGTGGTGTAAGCGATTCCTTCTTCGGTCAAATAACCATCCTCTGGAAGTTTCCCGGAATGGCTAAAGAAATGGTACCGCCTCAGATCCTGGTCGTGCTTTCCCACCTCAAACACCGCGCCGATACATGTAACAATCTTACTCCCGGTATCTTCCAGTTCCAGCACGATTTGAGAACAGAAGTCCACGTTTTCCCGGTTCGACGTGCCGTCCTTCTGGGCGCCCCGCAGGTAACTAAGCACGCTTCTTCTGTTCTTTGCGTCGTCCGCCGCCTTATTTAAAAAGGTGGCCGACACGCTGCCGTAAAGGATAACCTGGACAGCGTCCATCACCGTGGACTTGCCGGAACCGCTCTTGCCGCTGAACAGATTCACATACTCATGGAATTCCAGCACCTTATGGCTGATGCCGCCCCAGTTATTCAGCAGCATCCGCCGAAATAATTTCTTCGATTGTTTCATTCTCCGGGGCCTCCTCTCTATATTCCTCGATTAGTTCGTTTATATCTGCCGCGCCGACATAGAGATTGACCGTGCTGTACAGATAAATCGGCGTCTGATCCTCCACATCCCGCACCGCTCCCGGCAGTTCGATCATTTGATGCCTGTTCATAAGATACAGCGCCTCTCTCCACTCCGTTCCCGTCAGCTTCCGATTAAGCAGATTGGTATTCTTCCCATACTCCCGGATTTCTTCTAGGTTCGTCACCGTAGCGTTCAGCCCCTCCCCCATAATCTTCTCCCGGTAGATCATCTTGACCAACAGGATAATCACCGTTGAAGTCAGGCTGATTTTCTCCGTTTCCACTCCCTCCCCCTTCAGCCGGAAAATATGTTCCTGGGGGTCGTGTTCCAGTTCGCATCCCAGCACCGCCAGATAATCTTCGATAAATCCCTTGTGCCTGACGCACAATTCATAATCCGGATTATCCCGGGGCGTTAAAGTCACTGGGTCATACCGCATCTGTATCATACAGGTCTGCCGAAATAACCTTGTGATTGTCTTTTTTAAGTTCTCCGCCTCCGTCACGGACAATTCTTCCATATATCCCATGTATCCAGCCATCTGTTCTCTCCTTACTCTTCTGTGTACACATCATACCTGTTTCTCTGCCTTTTGTTCTTTTCCGACTCCTTTTCGACACAGAAATCCTGCGGCGACGTCCCTATTTCCGAATCCTAAGTTCCGAAAAGCGATATCCGTTCTCACTTTCAAATTCCCGCCCTATCGTAATCTCACTGTCACTGTCCGCGATCTCTGCAGCATCCTGCCAGACAAAGAACAATTTCTCCAAATCCTCCACAGACTTTACGGTATCTTCCGTCACGGCAAACACGCCGTCCCTCTCATTCTCTCTGCGGAAAGCCTCGATTTCCTGTCTGGTATAAATAGGCTTACAGATAAATTCTTCCAGTTCTTCCTCCTCTCCATGCCGAACCACTGCCTGAGGTTCAAACACAGCCTTCTCCGCGCTTTTTTTCCGGTAGAGGCTCTGATTTGTCACCGTCCGGAACCGGCTGGTAAGCTTCATCCGCTCCCTTAGCTTCTCCAGCATTTCCTCCTGCTTCCCGCCCTTGTTCAAAAGATTTACAAAAGCCGCCGTCTGGTCTTCCTCCATGGCCCCCTCCATCAGGATATAGCGGATTCTTGCCGCCGCCCTGCTGGCAAATACTGTCTTTTGCTCAATCAATTTATTATATCTGCGCTCTATGGCGTCAAATTCCCGCTCAATCAGACAGATTAAGGCAGCCGCTTCATCGCACAAAGCAATCGCGCGCTCTATTTTTCTGGACTTCTGCTTTGTTCCTGACTCCGTCTTGTTCAACAGCTTATCCGCCGCCCGCATCTTCGCTTCTTCTGAGGCGCATTCCATTTCCTCTCTGCTTAGAACTTCAAAAGGTAACGTCTCTTCTAACCTGGACTTTTCCTGCAGATACTCCTGCCTTCTGATCTCATTTTCGCCAAGGTTCTGGTCAATCAGCTCCTTTACCGCTTCCTTATAGCGGTAAAAACTATCCGTGGTAGTAAGAATCGCATATTTCCTGCTGTCGCTGTTATTTATTTCCTTTACCAAAACCTCCTGTATCCCTAAGAAACTCCTCTGCCTGGACAATTCGTCAAAATAACCCCGCATCCCCTCCTGCATATTAGCAAGCATCTGCAGCAAGGCGCGGGATGTCTGCAGGGCGCTCTTTAGGATCTCATTATTCTTCTCTTTATCAAAACTATATGTATACAGATAACTATAGACTGCCAGCACGCTCTCGCGTTCCCTGGTATTTTCTTCACAGTGCAGCCGGGCAAACAACTCTACGAATAACTGGCTGTATTCCGGAAATGATACCACATAGCTATCCAGAGCCTCGTCATAATCCCGCCTGAGCCACCCCCAGTCTTCCAGATGCTTCAGACACACCGAAGCCATGTTTGCCCTGGTCAGAAGCTCTCCTTCTTCATCAAACTGTTCCTCGCTCCAATTCAGGGTATGAGACGCAATCTGCTCATTCATAATACCGCGGCACTCGGACTCCGTCAGCCCCAGCAGCGAATAAGAACGGCTCGACTCCTCGCTGATGGCAATCAAGAACCGCTGATAATAATCCATATATTTGCTCGAAAAGAGCTTATAAAACTCTTTCGGTATCTTACTGATTAAATTCATATCCATCTTCCCTATTTCTCATAAGAGAACGAAGCGGGGAGGTCCATAAACGCTCCCCACTTCTGATTTAACGCTTCCGCTTCATTCTGTTTCTGACGCTTTGCTGTATAAATCGTTCCAGCTTAGGCTTAACAGTCTTTTCCTGGTTCTGGAAAAACTCCTCATACAGCCATTTCTGCTTTTCCAGTTCGTTCTCCAACTGCAAAATCCTGTCTTCATTCTGTCTGAAATTCTGTTCTTTTTCTTCTAATTGCGCTTTTAGTTCTGCTTCTAATTCTTCTATCTGTCTGTTCCGGCCTTCTATCTGCGCTTCCAGCTCCGCCGCCTTTTCTTTCTCCCGGCATATAGCGTCTTTTTGCTCCTGCAGCAAACTCTCCTGCCTTCTCATAATGTCGCCCCTGGACTGGATCGTTTCTTTATTGGCCTGAATCACCTTATCCATTGTACGAATCTCGTTCCCCTGCTGTTCTAACAGTTGTTCCTGCTCTATTGTTTTGGCTTTGAGGTTCTTACAAAGTTCCTCCAGCTCTTCGAGCTTCTGTCTCTGACTCTCCTTCTGTTCATCGGCTGCCTGCAGCCTGCTCTCCGTATTCTCAATCTGAATACGAAGTTCTCTGACATAAGCGTCCACCGTGGCCTTATGATATCCCCCGAACAGACTGGTTTTGATTTTTACTTCTGTACCTTCCAGCATCTTATCCACCTTTATAATGCTTTGATTCTCTCTATCGCTGCTACCGTATTTTCATAAGACCCAAACGCGGTCAGTCTAAAATACCCCTCTCCGCTCGGCCCGAAGCCGGAACCCGGCGTTCCTACCACATGGGCTCTTTCAAGCAAATGGTCAAAAAACTCCCAAGATGTCATTCCCTTCGGAGTCTCCAGCCAGATATAGGGCGCGTTTACGCCGCCGGACACATGGTATCCTGCCTCTTTCAACCCTTCATAGATCACGCGGGCATTCTTCATATAGTAAGCAACCTGAGCCTTTAACTGTGCCTTGCCCGCCTCGGAGTAAACTGCTTCCCCCGCCTTCTGGACAATATAAGGCGCGCCGTTATACTTGGTTCCGTGGCGCCTTGCCCAAAGAGAGTGCAAGGTTACCTCCCCCTGCTTAATCTCCTTCGGAATCACCGTCGCTCCAAGGCGGACTCCTGTAAAGCCTGCGTTCTTTGAAAAACTCCGGAGTTCAATCGCGCAAGTCCTCGCTCCCTGGCACTCGTATATGCTGTGGGGTACGTTTTCCTCGGAAATATACGCTTCATAAGCCGCGTCATAAATAATCACCGCTCCCACTTTATTCGCATAATCCACCCATTCCTGCAGCCGGTCTTTCGTAATTGCGGAACCGGTAGGATTATTCGGGAAACATAAGTAAATGATATCCGGCGTCTCCTTCGGAAGCTCCGGCACAAAACCCGTTTCCTTCGTACAGGGCATATAGATAACGTCGCTCCATGTCTCCGCCGTTTGATCGTAGGTTCCGGTACGTCCCGCCATCACGTTGGTATCCACATAGACCGGATACACCGGGTCGCACACTGCAATCTTATTATCCCTGGCAAATATTTCCTGAATGTTTCCGGAATCGCCCTTCGCGCCGTCGGAAACAAATATCTCGTCTGCCCGGATATCGCAGCCCCTATCCTGATAATCATTCTCCGCCATGGCCTTTCTTAAAAACTCATAGCCAAGATCCGGCGCATAACCATGAAATGTCTCCGCGTGAGCCATCTCGTCAACCGCGCTGTGCAGGGCGTCAATAATCGCCGGTGCAAGCGGCTGCGTTACATCCCCGATCCCCAGCCGGATAATCCGTTTATCCGGGTTCGCCTCCGCAAATGCCGCCACCTTTTTTCCGATGGTGGAAAAAAGATAGCTCCCGGGTAATTTCAAATAATCTTCATTTACTTTAAACATCCTATGTATTCTCCTCTTCTATCAGATTAAAATCTCGCCGTCGTATACAGTCTCCGCCGGGCCGGTCATATAGACCCGGCCGTCTTCCCTACTCCATAAAACGGTTAGTTCTCCTCCTTCTAATTGTACCGAAACCTGACGTTCTGTCAAGTCATTTAATACACTTGCTACAACAGACGCGCAGGCGCCGGTCCCACAGGCCAGTGTTTCTCCCGCTCCTCGCTCCCACACCCGCACTTTGAGCCGCATCCGGTCTAAAACTTCCACAAATTCCACATTAATGCGCCTGGGGAAACGCCCATGATACTCAAATTCCGGCCCCATCCGGTTCAGGTCGATTCCGGCCGCGCGTTTTACATAGATTACCGCATGGGGATTCCCCATAGAAACCCCGGTCATTCGGTATTCCGTTTGATGAATTGTAATTTTTTCCTGAATTACTCTGCTGTTTTCTGAAATAATCGGTATCTTATCGGCCTGCAGCGTAGGATATCCCATATCCACCGTTACCTGCTCTACTTTGTCTTTGGATACCTGAAGCCAGAGTTTTCTTACGCCTGCCAGCGTTTCAATCAGAAGCTCTCTCTTGCGGGTCATTTTCCGGTCGTAGACGTATTTTGCAAGGCACCGGATCCCGTTGCCGCACATCTCCGCCCTAGAACCGTCCGCATTGTAAATTTCCATTTTAAAATCGGCCTTCTCAGACGGGCAGATCAGGATCAAGCCGTCCGAACCGATCCCAAAGTGCCGGTCGCTGATCCTCTTAGCAATTCTGTCCGGCTCTCTTACGTACTCCGCAAAGCAATTCACATACACGTAATCGTTTCCCAGTCCATGCATCTTTGTAAAATACATCTGTTCACATTTCCTTTACAGCGATAATCCACTATTCCCGCGCCCTTTATCCGTTTCCATTCCTATTCATTTCCTCAGCCGTGCGTAAAATGCCTTTTCTTGTATACTTATTCATAACTGCCGTCTCCTATTCCTTCTTTTTATATAATCGCCCATAGGAAGCAAAACACTCTTAAGCAAGCGCGAAGTCCTGCGCAGACAGAAACGATGTCCGCCCTAAACTCCGCACAACAAGCAACTTACCATTGTAACCACTTTCGACTTATGATAGAATAGGAAAAGAAACGATGGGAGACGACTATAGTATGAGTACTAAAAATTTTGACATTTTATATGAATACTTGAAAGGTATCCGCCGAGGCCTAGAAGCCCCATCTCTCGATATCAGCGAACTTGATGAGGCTTACCGGGACTTTGGACAAGAGCTTTTACAGACGGGGGAAGAACTGACTGCCTACAGGGTTCGGGAAAAGCAGCTTGAGGAAGAAAAACAGCATATCCAGAACCGGGCTGATATGATTGAAGGCTATAACGAACTTCTTGTCGCCATGCTCAGCAAACGCGATGAATGGCTTCTGGTAGTGGATATGAACTCCAAGGAGGTTTTGTACTGCAACAAGCGTAAACAGGTAGGGAAGACGGATAAGAGTTTCTGCCGCACCTGCAAAAGCCGCCTGACCTTCCATCCGGAGCTTTTAAACTGGAAAGGCGACGAACAGTACAGCGTATGGGAGATGGCCGGCGCAGACGACACCAACTACCGCATTACTTCTTTCCCGATTGAGTTAAAGGAGCGTTCTTCCTACGTACATATTATCGTGGATATTACCGAAGAAAAACGAATGGCGCACAACCTTACCAGCAAAGCCTACCATGATCCCGGTACCGGGATTAAGAACCGGCTATTCTTTGAGGAATATATGGAAATTATCCTTCGTGAAAAGCAGCAGGCAACCCTTTGCTATCTGGATTTGGACGGGCTCAAATATGTCAACGACAAATACGGGCATTTAGAAGGCGATATCTACATCCAGAACTTTGTCGAGATCATCCGAAAAGATTTCCGGAGCGGAGATACCTTTGCCAGAATCGGCGGAGACGAATTCTGTCTGGTGCTAACCGGCAATATGAAAGAACTGATGGACAAAAAACTAGAAGAAATCCTGATTGAATTCCAGGAAAGCGACTTTAGCGAATACCAGTGCAGCTTCAGCTTCGGCGTTGTGGATATTCCAGGCGCGTCAAATACCATGACGCTGGACGAGATCTTACAAAAAGCCGACGAGCTAATGTACGAATGCAAACGCAAGAATAAAGAAAAATATCCGGAACTCGTCAGATAGTTAAAAGCAGGCTGCCGTTCTTAAGCGTATCTCTTTATGATACTCCCGAGAACGGCAGCTTTTTTGTGATTTCTTTTTTATACTTTGGCCGTCAGCGTCTTCGCGCTGACCCCAGGCTGCATTCCCAGCTTGCCGGATAATGCGCTGGTCACTGTCCCGGGCGCGTCAATTACGACGCTGATAATAGAAATACCTTTCTGCCTATAAGGAAGTCCCATCCTTCCAATAATATACTGTCGGTATTCGTGCAGCAATCCATTGATCGCCGACGCAGCTTCGTCATTTTTTATAATAATACTAATGACCGATACTCTTGTTTCCATTTACCGCTTCTCCTACTTTCCTTTTCTAGAAACTCCTCCGCCTGTCCTGTCAGCCGATCCTTTCTGGCAGGAGCATCCCCAAATGCCGTTCAAATTCCGTTCCTCCGATATTCTTTGCTCCTGACTTTACAGAATCTTCCATTGCCTTCCAGGTAAATTCGCCTGCCAGTCTGCACAAATCCTCAATACTGTCCCCCCTTGCCATTCCTCCCGCAAGAACAGACGCAAATAAATCCCCGGTTCCCGAAAAGCTTTGTCCGATATACGGAAATGCAATCATCCGGGCGTCATGCTCTGTAAGAATCAGATTCCCAATCTTATCCCCTTCCTGATCCGTAAAATGAATTCCGGTCACCACCACCGTATCCGGCCCGTTCTGTAATATCCCTTCCGCCATCTGCCGCAGCGTCTGTACCTGAAGCTGAAAGGAAAGACGGCTGACCGTCTCATAATCCCCGTCCGCCAGCAGACAGAATTCCGTTAAGTTCGGCGTAATCACATCCGCCATAAACGTAAGCTTCTTCATTTTCTGCAGAAGCCCTTCCGTAAACATATCGTATTGATTTCCGTCGTCTCCCATTATAGGATCAACCAAGAGAAACGTTCCTTTTCTCCGAAAAGTCTCTATAAACCGAAAAATATGTTCTATCTGCGCTTCACTGGCAACAAAACCAGTATAAATCCCGTCAAATTCTGCTTCCAGTTTCTCCCATTCCAGCCGGAATTCTTCCATCTTATCCGTAAAATCCTCCAGATAATAACTGGGATACCCCGTCTGGGCGCTTAAGACTGCCGTAGGCAGCGGACAAGGCTGCACTCCCATCACCGATAAAACCGGTATCGCCGCTGTCAGCGAACATTTTCCAAATCCGGACAGGTCATTGATTACAGCTATTTTTTTCATCTTATTATTGTCCTCCTCTTTAGCCGCTTCTTTTTCCCAAATTCAGGACAACTCCTGTAACGAGAACCAGCAAGAAGCCCGCGATATCAACCCGCTCAAACGCCGTGCCAAGAAATACTGCCGTAAGCAAAGTTGCCGTCACCGGCTCTACGCTGGTCATAAGCCCGGTATACACAGCTCCAATCTTGGTAAGCGCCGACAAATAAAAACAGAACGGCAGAATTGTTCCCAGAATAACAATGGCAAAAAACGCAGACGCCACCGCAAAATCTATCGGAACATCCATCTGCCACGGTCTCCTGACCACGGCAAGAACCAGGCCGCCAATAACCATGGCCCAGCCGCATACCGCCTCCGACGGAAATTTTTTAAGCAGGGGAATCGGAAGCACCGCGTAGAAACAGGTGGTAAGCGCCGTCAAAAACCCCAATACAATCCCTTCCCTGGATACATTCAAGCTGTGCCAGTTCCCGTGGGTCGCAATCAGAAATACTCCCGAAACCGCGCAGCATACAGCCGCCAACTCCCTTCTCCCCGGAAACTTCCGCTCCTTTATCCCATAAAAAATAATCAGCATCGCCGGATTCAGATACTGGAAAAAGGTAGCCGTACCCGCATTTGTCGCCTGTACGGCGGCAAAAAAAGAATACTGCATGCCCATCATCCCCGCAACCCCAAATACCGCCAGCCGAAGCGCGGCTTTCTTTTCCTTCCACACCGCGAAAATTTCCTGCCTCCGAACCGCCGAAAACAACAGCAATAGACTCCCCGACGCCATCAGCCTGTATGGCGTAAGCCAGGAAGCTTCTATTCCCTTTATTTCAAACAAATACTGCGCCACCGGACTGGACGCGCCCCACAGTACGCCGGTCCAGGCAGCCAGTATAAAACCGATTCTTCTTTGCTTCTTACTCATAGGCCAGTTCCTTTTTCCACACACCGCTTCTTACATAAACCATTCCCAGCGGCACCGACGCTCCGGGCGCAACCATGCAGGCTAAGAAAATACCCGAAAGTCCTAAGATACGTTCTAGTATCACTACCAATACTGCCCGCACCAGAATACAATTTACAAAAGAACTAAGCAGCACAAACCAGGTATGCCCCGCACCTATTGCAAATCCATGATAGATCATAAATACCGCATAAAAAATCTGTCCGATTATCTCGATACGTAAGTTTAACGCCGCCACTTTCACGGCTTCCAAATCCCCGGTAAAAAATCCCGCAAACGCCGGCGCGCCCGCTTCCACCACTAGAATCAACGCAAACGCCGCAACACAGGTAAGCTTCATAGCCGTATACAAAACCTCTTTTGCCCGTTCCAATTTCCCGGCTCCCAGTGTCTGCGCCACCATAGTGGAGGCCGCGCTGCTCACCGCCGAGATAAATAGCTGGCACAAGTCCTTGATCTTCGCACTGACTCCCGCTCCCGCCGAAGCTGTTACGCCATATCCATTGACAAATTTCGTCACTGTCAGCCAAGAAACCGCCGCCAGCGACATCTGTACCGCGCAGGGAATCCCCAATGCTACAATCCGGCAAAAACGCTTCGCATGAAATTCCGGCATAGAAAGCCTGATCCCAAAAATATCCGGATTCCTAAGCACATGCGCCAGAAGCAGGCCGAAAGAAATCCCCTGCGAAATAACCGTTGCCAAAGCCGCTCCCTTTGTGCCCATGTGAATTCCGCCTACAAACAACAAATCCAATATAATGTTTGCACCGGTCGCAATCAAAATAATCTTCATGGGCCGTTTTGAATCTCCCACGCCGCGCACTGCCGCTACCAGAGCATTATACCCTGCTATAAAAAATATTCCAAGACTGCAAATGCGCAGATATGCAAGCGCTTCCTGATAAGCCGGCGCTCCAAGCGCCCTTAAAATCACACCCGCCGACAAACTGACCACGCCTACAAGAACCACCGACATCACTGCAAAACTATAAAATAGCGTATTCATAGTCTCCTTGCGCTTCTCTTCTTCCCCCGCGCCAAAAAACTGTCCGATTAAAATATTGCCTCCTTGGGACAGGCCAATAATAATCTTGGTCAAAAGCTCCATAACCAGACTGGAATTATTGATTCCGGAAATACCCCTGGCTCCGATAAAATGACCGGATATCATCAAGTCAGCCATACTGTAAAGCGACTGCATCAAACTGATCGCCACAAATGGAAGCGCATATTGGAGCAAACGTTTCCAAACGCTTCCTTCCGTAAGGTCAAGGGTTTTCTCTGCTTTCCTCATTCGTATTGTATCTCCTCCTAAAGATCTATCACCGTAAACATGAAAAAGTTCCAGATACAAAGCCTTACGCAGGCTGCTTTTGGAATTCTTTTCCTTACGCTACAGGTGAAAAACTCCGGCATCATTGCCGGAGTTTTGCTCTTCCTTTAGTCTACTAAATTATGATAAGTGCTGTCAAGCACTTTGTGACTGACTCATCTGACCCTCCTGCCGGCTGCTTCTGGCCGCGCCCCTGACACGCTCCAGCTTCTGCACCTCCTGTTCCTCAAGGCATGCAAGAATTGCTTCGTTAAGCTGCAGCATCTTGTCGTCCAGCGTCGCTACCATATCTGCGCATTCCCGCAGATCCTTGCTAATATACTCTGGCGCCTGTCCTTCATACTTATAGTATATCTTGTGTTCTAGGCTGGCCCAAAAATCCATAGCAATGGTCCGAATCTGAATCTCAACTTTCGTATCCACCACGCTGTCCGATAAAAAAATAGGAACCGAAACCAACATATGGTAGCTCTTGTAACCGCTTTCTTTCGGATTCTTTATATAATCCTTGATTGAAAGCACTTTTAAATCTGTCTGATTTCCTATCATCTCCGCTAACTTATAAATATCTGAAGTAAATGAACAAATCAGCCGTACCCCCGCAATATCATTCACATACTTCACCATATTCTCGATAGAAGTCTCATGTCCATGCCGCTTTAGTTTCTTTACAATACTTTCCGGCGCCTTAATCCGCGTCTTAATATGCTCAATCGGATTATAACTATGCACATGCTGAAACTCATCATTCAGAATCTCAAGCTTCGTGCCGACTTCCTTGAGTGCAGATGTATATAGAAACATGACCGTCTTCCAGCTGTCCACATCCTCATAATTGCGAATCGCCATTTCCATATCCTTCTCTCCTCTTCGCCTTCTTCTCCCCCTGTGAAGAGTTCTTTGTATTTTTATACGTACAGTATATCACAATATGGAATGAAAGTCATAGATTTCAGAATTTTTTAATAATGAAACTCCCCGCAGCAAGCTGCGGGGTATCAGCCCGAGACTCACTTCGTTCGTCATTAGTTTGTTGCGCAGCAAGCTGCGGGGAATTAAACCCTCTTTGGGATTAAAACTCAATCCCTTCCCTTGCTCTCTTACCCTGGTCAAACGGGTGCTTCACCTTTGTCATCTCCGTCACGTAATCTGCAACCTCGAACAACGCGTCGCTTACATGATGCCCCGTCATAATTACCTCAAGCCCTCTTGGCTTATGTTTAATAAAATGTACCAGCTTTTCCTCGCTCAACAGCTCCAAATCCGCCGCACATACCGCTTCATCCAAGACCAGCACGTCAAAATTCACGCAGAATTTCGCGATCTCATCCAACGCTTTTGTATTATAATGCCGGTATTCTACCTTTTCTTCTGAATTCATCTGATTAAAAAACTTTGTATGGCGCTTGCCGGGAAGCAGCGTGATATTCGGAACTTCTTCCAGAATCTTTCGCTCGCTGGAAGAATTATCCTTCATAAACTGAAATACCAGCACATCCAGCCCGCTTCCGGCGGCGCGGATTGCCTGTCCCATAGCCGCTGTAGTCTTCCCTTTTCCGTCCCCATAATATATATGAACCAAACCTGTTCCTAACATCTGCTTCTCCCCCTGCTTTTTATCTGTATCTCATCCTGTTGTTCCAACTTTCTGCAATACTCTTAAGTAGGGGGAGCGCTGCTCTAAAGCTCCAGCTTCATATCGCCGAACTTAATCCATTCTTTCTTCCTCATAAATTCAGAAATTGCAAGCGTTACTGCTGCCGGAAGAATTACCTGGATTACCAGAATCTTTATCAGCACTGCCGCTGCCGCCTCGGTCTGGGTCATTACCTGCCAGGTCATAATCTGTCCTACTAAGCCTGCCGTCCCCATACCGGAACCGGTTGCGTTACTGGTCATATGAAGCGCTAATGTCCCCACCGGCCCTAAAATCGCACTGGACAAAATTGCCGGGAGCCAGATAATCGGCTTTCTCACAATATTCGGAACCTGCAGCATGGAAGTACCGATTCCCTGCGCCAGAAGCCCCCCTACTTTATTTTCACGATAACTTGCTACTGCAAAACCAACCATGTTGCAGCAGCATCCGACAGTTGCCGCGCCTGCCGCCAAACCGGACAAATTCAAAATAATGCCAAGCGCCGCCGAACTAATCGGCAACGTAAGAATCATCCCCATCAGCACGGATACGATGATTCCCATAAGAAATGGCTGCTGCTCAGTTCCCCAGTTGATAATGGAACCAAGCCACGTCATAAATCCGGAAATCGGAGGCCCAAGAACGAGGCCTACCAGCGAGCCGGTACCGATTGTCACCAAAGGCGTTACCAAAATATCCACTTTCGTCTTGCCTGCGGCGAGCTGCCCCAGCTCGATTCCCACATATGCGGCAATAAATGCCCCCAGCGGCTCTCCCGGCCCCGCATAGACCATACTGCCTTCTACCAGTACCGTACCTGCCAGAAGTTTACTTGCAAAGGCTCCTGCCATACCCGCTGTCGCGGCCGATACCACCACAAGCTGACTGCATTTGAACTTATAAGCCACGCCGATGCCGATGCCCGCTCCGGTCAGCGATGCCGCAACCTTTCCTATTACATATATCATATCCCCGGGCGTACCGCCTAACAGCGTTCCAATCTGCTGGATAATCGTTCCAACGATCAGCGTTGCAAATAATCCCTGCGCCATACCGCTTAGGCCGTCAATGAATATCCTGTCCAACAGTTTCTTAAACTTTCCCATAACATTCTCTCCTTTGTACGTTTCCCGCGTACAAAACAGTATGTTCCCATCCGAAACAACTGTCTTACACGCAGACTAACATCTGTCTTGTCACCTGGAAAGTCTACCACAATCAAACAGTTAAGTCAATATATACCCTTATGTGTTTATCAAGTATCCCCGTTCTTTGAGCTTAAGCTCCACCAGATTCAGCGTCTGCTCATCGGACGCCTCCACTGTATGGAAATGTATGTCCCCGGTAAGCTCCTTGAGCGGTTTTGCTTTATTACGAAGTATCTTCTCCATAAATTCATCCACATCGCGCCTGCTGTTGATAAACAAATCCACAGCAATCTGTCCATACACATCATGTTCTATGATCACATCCAGAACCTTTGCCCCTGCGTCTACAATACCGTAAAGTTCTTCCCGCATCTCCTCATCCGTATGCTTTACCGCGAAGACACGCTTATAAATAAGGCTTCCCTCCTGCTTTCCATAAATCACATACCCTTTATTGGTAGACAAGATATTCTTATTCGTAGCCCGCAGCAGCGCGATATCCTGCACAATTACCTGCCTGCTGACTCCCATACGCCTTGCCAGCGAAGTTCCTGACAGAGGCTCTTTTTCCGTATTCAAGAGCTGCAGAATCAGCGTTCTCCTCTGTTCTCCATCCATGTTTTTCACCTCTATTTTCATTGTTGCACAACTTCATACCGAAATACAAGTCTTGACATTCATAAAATGCGAATTTATGATGGGGAAGTAGTCGTTCGTAAATATAACGGGCATAGATGAAATCAAACAGGCAGCTTGTGTAGGAAGGGAGAGGTTTTATGTTCCGACTGTGGGCAAAAGAATTTAAGGATAACCGGATGCTTAAGGATACCGTGATCTGCAACGAGGCGGAAGATACTCGCACTCATAAAGTATTCCATGCGCTGGATCAGGTGTGTTATGAATTTGATCTAAGTAAGCCGATTTGGCTGGATAATACCGTTAAAGAATTCCAGAGGCACTCCAAGGCAAGATTTTACCCGGATAATTTCGTAGATTCTATTGATTTTGACTATCTGGAAATACAAATCATCGAAGAGGATTAATGCAAATCGCTTGCGGAGAGCCGTAATCCTCTTCCGCAAGCGAAATCTGTTTCCTGATTTTATTCTGTTTTGATTGCCGCAAGGGGACTGAGCTTCATCGCCCTAAGCGCCGGAAAATATCCCGCCAGCGTCCCAACAAGCATTGCAAACCCCATAGCGGCCAGCACCAGCCATATCGGTATATATGAAATATCTCCTTCAATTCCCATGGCGGCTCCATGGCCGGTCAATATATTGATGATTCCTGACAGCAGGAAGCTGAGTATCATTCCCGTCACGCCGCCAATCAGACCAATAAACGCCGCCTCCATCAAGAACATCTGCTTAATATTTTTCAGGCTGCATCCTAGTACCTTGATCACTCCAATCTCTTTGGTACGTTCATAAATCGACATCATCATCGTATTCGCAATTCCGATTGCCGCAACCAGAAGGGAAACCGCCCCAATTCCTCCAAGCACTGCCTGGATCATAGCAAGCTGCTTCTTTGCGCTTTCTAAAAGTTCTGCATTGGTGCTGGCATTATAGCCTGCCGCACGGATATCCGCCACTACCTGCTCCACCAAGTCTGTGTCGTCGATCTTCACCTGTACCGAAGAATACGAGAACTCCTTATAGGGCTTTCCGTTCTTTGTAGTCGGCTGCCCGGGAATCGTCCTTCCGCTGAACTCTTTCTTTAATACCTGTTTCAGGGTTTCTAAATCACAATAGACATTGTAGTAACCGTTCTTATAAGTATCCGGATCCCCCGCTACTACGCCGCTCGCCCGAACCGCGTGCTTCTCTGCCTTCTTTACCGTCTGCTGCGGCTGCTCCGGATTATCCGCCGCGCCGAACGCCGGACCCTGCTGCGCGGAATAATAACCCTCCTGATCAAGAATCAGAAATATCGTATCCTTCTGCATATCAATATCCGGCAGTTCTCCGGTCTCATAATATCCTTTTCCGGTACCCTTCTCATAGAAATTGGTAATAATTCCATTGCCGTATACTAATTCCAGCGTACTGGTTCCGGTTACAGGAAGCCTTCCACCTTCCGCTAAATCCAGCTTCAACTGCTCCAAAGCTTCCGGCGTCAGCCCTTCTAACTGAGCCCAGCCCTCGTATCCGCCCTTAAGTAAAATAACCGACATCTCATATTTGGGCTGCACGCTTGTCACATGTTCCATCTTTGCAAGCTCTTTAATCGCCGCGTCCGTAAGCCGCTTATCAGACTTTTCTTCATCGCCGCTGTCGCCGTAATACACCATGCTTTCTCCCGCGTCGGCTCCGGTCACGTTAATTGTATTTAAGCCTCCCATCATTTCCAATTCTTCATATACAGAAGCCTGCAGTCCCAAACCGAGGCTAATCATTACAACAATAGAAGTAGTTCCGATCATAACGCCCAGCACAGTAAGAAAGGTACGGAGTTTTCTGCGTTTTAAATTACTGCTGCTCATCCTCAGAAGGTCCATCCAGCTCATCCAGCAATCCCTCCTCCTCTTCTATCAGTTTGCGCGCCTTTCTTTTCTTCCGAATGATCACTCCTGCAATCACCGCAAGCACAATCACTACTATAATTGCAATCGGAGCAATCGGAAGCCCGGCTTTTGGTTCCTCCATCATCATGCTGTCCGCCATCATCCCTCCGTCGTCCATGGCTTCTGTCACGATAAGGTTAAAGCTTTCTTCTGAAGTAGATGCAGCACCGCCTTCATCCTCATAGGAAAGGGTCATCTTAACCTTGCCCTCTCCCTCCGAAGCTTTTGTTCCTTCTAACATCGCGTCAATCGCCGTACTGGAGCCGGGTTCCAGATTTCCTAAGAATACTTCTTCTTTCTTAATATCGCTTCCCTCAAAAATAGCCTTTACATTATATAATTTAATCCGGCCAAGGTTATACAAACTGCAGGACACGTTCGCTTCCGAACCAACCTCAACGCTCTCCGGCGTAATCTCAAATTCACTGACTTCAAATCTCACGTTCTGCTTTACCGGAATAGAGAGACTTGCGCCCGCCTCAATCTGCGCCGCGTCGCTGTCCTCGTATTTCATAGACAGGGCGATCTCATAAGGCTTCTGCACCAAATCCGCTTTCGCGTTTAACGAAATGGAGATACTTGCCGTTCCGTTTGCCGGGATTCCATCCATGTAAATGGAGTTAGCTCCAGAAGTCGGAAGAAACGCCGGCGCCGTAGTCTGCTCGTCGCTGCCTTCCGTTGGAGCCTGCAGTTCAAAGAGCATATTGCTTACTCTGGTTTTCTTCGACGTATTCTTCAAATGCACGGTCAGGACAAAATCACTTCCCGCCCTTACTTCTGTTGGATTCGTAGTAAATCCGGTTACGATAACCCTTGGCACAGAGCCGTTTCCTGACGAGCCGCCTCCGCTGTAAGCTGCTCCGCCGTTATCAAAGCCTCCTGCAGCCGCCAGAAATTCACTGTCCATGCCTTCCTCTTCGGCATTATTTTTATCCGGCGCCTTCTGTTCTGCTTTCGCAGAAGTATTTACATAAAAGGATTGTTCGGCTATAATTGCCGGCTCTTCTGAACCATCGTCGTTTACCGGCGTCGCCGTTACATCGAACGTAAGCTGATACCGATCGTCCCCTGCATTATCTCTCTGCATAAAATTAAATTTGACGCTGCCCGTCTCGCCGGCCTCAAGCGACTCCAACGATTCATGATAGCTCTGATAATCTGTTTTAAAAGGCCATTCAGCCCCCGCCTCCTTAAGTTTGGGCGATACGGTAATATTACTCAGACGAGTATCTCCTGTATTGATAATATTCAGCACAAAATCCTGAGCCTCGCCGCACTGGTAAGTCTGCACCCGATTCTCCGGCGTTTCTATTTGCAGCGATGGGTTCGCCGCCTTTGCCGGAATACTCTCCATTCCGGCCGCCCCAAATAACAACGCCGCTATACATACCCCTGCCAGCCATCTACTCACTCTCTTCATGATTGTAAAACCTCCCTGCCTTCTGTGTAATCTTCTTTCTCTTCTGAATTCATTTTCTGCTGTCTTCTATCCTCAATGCGGACAATCTTGCCGTCTATAATGTGGAACACTCTGTCCGCATACTCTGCCAGATGATTGTCATGGGTTACCATCACAAGAGTCATATTCTGTTCCCTGACGATCTGCTTCATTAACTGCATCACCTCTTCCGATGTATGGGAATCCAGATTTCCGGTCGGTTCGTCGGCAAATATAATATCCGGCTCCACAACCAGCGCTCTTGCCACGCCAACACGCTGCTGCTGCCCTCCTGACATCTGGGTCGGAAGATGTTTCCCGTGCTTTTCCAGCTTCACTAACCGGAGAAGTCTCTTCGCCTTCTTCATGCGCACATTCTTCGGTACGCCCCGGAAGCTTAGCGGCAGCGCAATATTCTCCAGCGCGTTCATTGTTCCCAGCAGATGAAACGACTGGAAGATAAATCCAACATGCTCCCGCCGGAAGGTAACTAACTGCTCTTCGTTCAGCTTTTCTATATGCTGTCCGCTGATGATAACCTCCCCGCTTGTAGGACGTTCCAGCCCCGCCAGCATATTCAGAAGCGTAGACTTTCCTGAACCGGAGGTTCCCACAATCGCACAAAACTCTCCCTCATAAATGGTAAAATCCACGCCGTCCAGCGCACGAACCACTTCATCCCCCAGCCGGTAGAGTTTATACAGATGCTTCACTTCTATGACTTTTCTCATTGTGTCCTCCTCTCTTTTTCCATTTTCCAGTATAATCCCTAAATCAAAAGAAATATGGTACGAAATACTTAATTTTTTCTTAATATATGAAATACTGCATTGTAAAAGCAGTAATGTTCTTCCACAATGCAGTAATCGTATTAACTTAAGTTTAATTTCTTCTGCATCAGCAACTGGGTAACGAAATAAGATACAGCGGTAAATACAATCCCAAGTACGATGGAAAACAAATATGTTTTTGTGTAAAAACTATACAGGAATCTCTCATCCACCGCGTTCCCCAGCAAGGATATCCCATAAGCCGCCCCAACAACTCCGCTAATAATGCTTATAATGGTATTGATACTAAAGTAAACGATAACCGAGCCAAGCACTCTATGATTGGAAAATAACTGCCCCAGCGCGATCGACATATATACCATCAAAACATTCTCAGCCGCATAAATCACAGACAGCAGAAACACCGCGAACAGAATCTTACCATAACCTACGGTGTCCGGGAACCCCATTGCCTCCAGCACATCATCTTTATAAGCGATAAATTGCTCCACAAACGGTTTATATATTACCAGAATCAAAACACTCAAACTGACCAGCGCCATATCAATCAGCATCCACACGCTGCCGCATATCGTTTTTGAAGCCAGGAGCTGTCCCCTTGTAACCGGAAGCGTATGAGTAAGATACCCTTCATCAGAATACAGATTCTTATAAAAATGAATCGCCAGCATCAGGATCGTACCAAAAAGCGCGGACATAAACAATATCACATAAACCATAATAACCACCGTCATGATTACGGTACCCATTTCGGAATTAGAGATACTATCCGGATTTTGCATAAACCTTCCGACAACCAAAACTCTACCAAGCGCCGCGGTGACCAGAAGCATTATATGGATTACGACCAGAAAGCGGCTCAAAGCTTTAAAATCGTACTTTATTAATTTTCCTAACATCTAAATACCTCCCTAAATAACATATCTACAGACTTCTTCTGCTGCATGCGAACCTCGTCCACTGAAGCATTCAGCACCACCTGGCCGTTTTGTAAAAAGATCACGCGATCCAAAATGTTTTCAATGTCTGAAATCAAATGCGTCGATATCAGAATCGTTGCGTTTTCGTCGTAATTGGTCAGAATCGTATTTAAAATATAATCCCTGGCCGCCGGGTCAACGCCGCCGATGGGTTCATCCAAAATATAAAGCTGCGCTTTACGGCTCATCACCATCACAAGCTGAACCTTCTCCCTCGTACCCTTTGACAGGGTACGGAGCCTTGCATGCAGCCCAATTCCCAGCGCTTCCATCATTTGTTCCGCCCGGTCTCTTCTAAAATCCTCATAAAAATCCTCAAAATACGTAATCAGGTCGCTCACCTTCCACGAAGGCGTCAGATACGTACGCTCCGGCAGGTAAGAAACAATCTTCTTCGTCTCTTTCCCAGGCGGGTTCCCGTCAATGTGAATCGTCCCCTCGGTCGGTACCAGCAGATCGTTGATCAGCTTAATCAACGTGGTCTTTCCGCTTCCATTCGGGCCAAGCAGCCCTATGATCTGCCCTCGTTCCAGAGACAGATTCAGATTTCCCAAAGCCCAGTGGCCGTTTCCATAGGTCTTTGCCAAACCGTAACATTCTAAAATTGGTCTCATTCTTCCTTTTCTCCTTCCATTGCTTCCTCAAACAACGCCCGGATCTCCTCATCCTTCAATCCGAGATTATGCATATTTGCCATAAATTCTGCCAAATATCCTGCTGCCTGTTCTCTTTTTAATTCTTTTAACAATTCTTCATCCTCCGTAATAAATCGTCCGCTGGTACGCTGGGAATATACCAGCCCTCTTCTTTCCAGCTCAGACAACGCCTTCTGCATCGTATTGGGATTCACCGCCGCTTCTACCGCCAGCTCACGGACAGAAGGAAGCTTATCCCCTGGACCATACCTTCCGGATATGATATCCCGCTGAATCCGATCCATCAACTGTAAATATATCGGCATGTTATTATCTAAATTCCATGTCACTCATATCACCTCGCTTTAATTGTTCTTTTGTATTAAGTTAATAATACAATAATACAGTCATACAATTTTGTCAAGTTTTTTTCGAGATAATTTCAAACGGTTATAATTTGCAGATCAAGTATTACTACACTGACGTTCCATTCTATGATACTATATACGATAGCAGACAACAGACAGACGCACGTTTTATGATAGAATCGAGGTTAAAATTATGAAAGATCTCTCTACAGCAGAAGCTTATTTTTTATGTGCCGTTCAGGGGAAAGGGAAAATATTCGGACATGACGACAGCAAGATTGCCTGTCTTATGGCCGCTGTTTTTCAGGAAATGAAAGATTTCGGCCTCATCGAAGCGGCAGGAAATAAACTATCCGTTACCCGCATGAAAGAATTTCCCGCAGACTGCGCTCCCTACCTCCTTCCGGTCTACGAACATTTAAAAGAACTAGAATCACTGGAACTAAAACACATCATGCAGGACTATAACAGCGGCTGGTCCGACCGCCGCCTGAACGCGTTAACAACTGCTATCGGCAGCGGACTTGCCGACCGCGGACTTGCCACCCGGGCAAAACTCGGCCTGTTCAACGGACGGGTCTACTTCCTGCCGTATAAAACCGCCGTCCCTTCGCTGGCCGCCGAGCTTCTGGTTCATCTTTTATATCAGACGCCGATTTCCGCCAAAGACGGTTTTTTATGGCTTCTTCTGGAAAAAAGTTCCTGCATCCCAAAAGAATTTTCCGAAGAACAGCAGCATGACATAAGCGCAAAAGTTGCTTCCGCCATAGAAACTGCGGGAGAACAAGGCCTTGCCGAACTGGATGCGTTTACCGATAAGCTTCAGTCCATGGTGAAACATTATCCTATATAACAAGGCGCCTGATAGAAGTTATCCAAGCGCTGAGATATCGCGCATATATGCCGCATTCATCCATTCAAAACGCCAAAACGTATTTACGGTTAGAAATTTAAGAAGCTGTTTTGCCTAAAATATATAATTTTAGCAAAACAGCTCCTAACTTTCCGATATTCAATTGTAAATACCTTCCGTCGTCTCCCTTTTGCGGCTTCGTTAACCGTCTTCTCGCCCTGTCAGAACATCCAGTGAAATTTCCAAAATATCCGCTATTTTACAAAGCATAAAAATATCCGGGAGCCTTTGCCCTCTCTCGTAACCTGCGAGTGAAGTCCGTTCGATCCACAACTGCTTTGCAAGCTGGGACTGCGACAGCTTCTTTTCTTCTCGAAACCGTTTAATATTCTTCCCGATTGTTCCTCTTCTCTCTTCGTTCATTTCAGCAGGACCTTTCATTTTCTAACCCAGATTTTTCTAAAGTTTCATCACGGCCCGACTGATTGTTTTCTGTTCTCTCCTGCGGCAGTCCTCCAAAACTTCCACAGTCTCCTCCTTGTAAATTTCCGAGATTACCGTCCAGACTGCTGCAGAAAAATTTATCAGCGGACACATGCAGCGCATGGCGGTCTTTGCCAGAAACCTATGTTGAATGTTATTTTGGCATTTTCTACGTGACTGATATAAGGAACCGATAGTCAATCTTTCCCGGAAGCTGTTCCTGCGAATTGTGCATTGCCATACCTCCAGCGCTCTTACGGACATTGTAATCAATATGCTCATACATTGCCATTAAGTACAGAGATAATAGTATCTTTACAGTTTAAAAATTTCAATTTTTCCGAAATTCTATATTTCTGTCAAAGCATTACTCTTCTTCCGCCCAGGCAAGCGCGCAGCGTACCGCCCGCTTCCACCCCCTCAGAAGCTCTTTTCTCTTTTCTGTTTCCATCATTGGAACAAATTCTTTCCCAAGCTGCCAATTCCGTTTGATTTCATCCTTATTCTTCCAGTAACCGGATGCAAGTCCCGCTAGATATGCCGCCCCCAGCGCTGTCGTCTCAACGCACTTTGGCCTGTGGACGGTAGACTGATTGATATCCGCCTGAAACTGCATCAGCATATTGTTAGCGCTCGCCCCGCCGTCTACTTTCAGTATGTTCAAGCTTACTCCCGCATCCTCTTCCATAGCCTTAATCACATCGTATGCCTGATAGGCAATGGATTCTAAAACGGCGCGGATAAAATGCTCTTTGGTACAGCCCCGGGTCAGACCGACCACCGTTCCTCTGGCGTACTGGTTCCAGTACGGCGCTCCCATTCCCGCAAAAGCCGGCACCAGAAAAACGCCGTTTGTATCTTCTACTTTTACCGCGTATTCCTCTGTCTCCGGCGCGCTTTTTACCATACGCATTCCGTCCCGAAGCCACTGATTTGCCGCGCCCGCCACAAATATACTGCCCTCCAGCGCATATTCCACATGCTCGTCCGTACTTGCCGCAATGGTAGTTAACAGTCCGTTTCCCGACTCTACTGGTTTTCTGCCCGTATTCATTAATAAGAAACACCCGGTTCCATATGTATTTTTTACATCGCCTTCCTCAAAACATCCCTGCCCAAACAGCGCCGCCTGCTGGTCTCCCGCCGCTCCCGCAATGGGAACGTTGCCGACCAGAATCTTCTCGTCCGTGTAACCGTAAATGCAGCTTGAAGGCTTCACCTCCGGAAGCATTGCCTTTGGAATATTAAATTTCTCCAGAATTTCATCATCCCAGCATAGATTATGAATATCAAAAAGCATCGTACGGGACGCATTGGTATAATCAGTCACATGAACAAGCCCGCCGGTCAGATTCCAGATCAGCCAGGTATCCACTGTTCCGAAAATCAGCTCCCCTTTCTCGGCCTGCTCCCTCGCCCCTTCTACATGCTCAAGAATCCAGGCAATCTTACTGGCGCTGAAATATGCGTCCGCAATTAATCCTGTTTTTTCCCGAATGACCTTATCAAATCCTTCTTCTTTCAGCTTATCGATCATCTCCGAGGTTCTTCTGCACTGCCACACAATGGCGTTAAACACCGGCTCTCCCGTATAACGGTTCCAAATGATCGTTGTTTCCCTCTGGTTGGTAATGCCGATGCTGCTGATTTGCTTCGCGTCCACCCCTGTCTCCGCTAAGGTCTGCACCAGAACCGAATACTGGGAAGACCAGATCTCCCTGGGATTCTGCTCTACCCATCCCGGCTGCGGATAAATTTGTTCAAATTCTCTCTGCACCATCCCGCAGATATCTCCCGCATGATTAAACAAAATACAGCGGGAGCTTGTGGTTCCCTGATCCAGGGCCATTACATACTGTTCCATACTGCCGTCCCATCCTCTCTTCTTTAAAATCCTTGTCTCAGCCAGGAATTCGGGTTTTCTTTCCTTTCACCGTCTATCTCTGCGCTGTTTCCTTAACCATCACAGAGACGCCCCTACTTCGGAACTATCCCTTTTCATACAGTGCCTCCGCAAAGGCAATCCTGTTTTCAATACGGAACTTTACTCCGCGTAAATCTGCTTCGTCGCGATTACATTCACTCCGGTTCCGGCCACATTCTCCGCTACTACCTTTCCAATCTCAACAGGCGCGGTCAGAACCACGTCTTTTAATGCCCTGACACACGCAAAGATCTGATCCTTTGGTATATCTGTCTCGGTCTTTACCGACACGCAGGGCAGATGGCCTCCCTGGACCTTAACCGAAGAGGTCACGATCCTCCTTGGATCCGTCAACTCCTTTTTCGCATAATCTGCGCCGCGCGGACAGGTATTTCCGGCAACCTCCATAATTCCTTCCTCGGAGATTGCCACCTTTAAGCTGCATCCTAACGGGCATCCGATACATACTAATTCTTTTGTCTTCATCTCTTTGCCCTCCCTACTCTTGCTCAATTCTGATGGTTATGCTCTCTAAGCTGCCGGCTTCCTGCAGCTTTGATTTTACAAGCGTGATTTGTTCCATCTCGCCCGGCGCCATTACTTTCTTCTTAACCCGGCTGATACACTTATCATTATAATACACGCAGAGGTAACTGTCTCTATAAACATTTCCTACGCGGAAACGAACCGTCTGTTTTTCCGCCATCCGGTCTTTATCCACTGTACAGGGAACCGTATAGCGCACTCCATTTTCTCCCTTCAGCGGAATTTCCGTTCCGGCTTTTGGCAGAATTTCCTTCACGTAGGCGGCTGCATTTTCTCCCGCCATCTTGGCTTCGCCAGACACATAATCCACCAAATCATGCACATGAAGCACATTTCCGCAGGCAAATACGCCCTCCACGCTGGTCTCAAGGCTCTCGTTTACCACCGGGCCGGATGTAACCGGATTCAGCTCCACACCCATCTGGGACGACAACTCATTTTCAGGAATCAGGCCGCAGGATAACAGCAGCGTATCACACGCATAATGCTCCTCTGTTCCCGGTATGGGACGGCGGTTCTCGTCTACCTGCGCAAGCGTAACGCCTTCTACACGTTTCTTTCCCCTGATGTCAACAACGGTATGGCTCAGCTTCAAAGGAATATTATAATCATCCAGACACTGCACAATGTTGCGCTTCAATCCGCCGGAATAAGGCATTAACTCAGCCACTGCCTGAACCTCTGCGCCCTCTAAAGTCATGCGCCTTGCCATAATCAGTCCAATATCGCCGGAACCGAGGATGACCACTTTTTTACCCGGCATTCTGCCTTCCATATTGACATATCTTTGTGCGGTTCCCGCCGAGTACACGCCCGCCGGACGGTAACCGGGAATATTAAGGGCTCCTCTAGAACGCTCTCTGCAGCCCATCGCAAGGATAACCGACTTTGCCTCAATCTGAAAGATTCCCTGTTCCTTATTCATCGCTGTAATTACTTTATTTTCCGCAATATCCACTACGATGGTATGGAGCATATAAGGAATCTGAAGTTCCTCCACCTTCTCAATGTATCTTCCCGCATACTCCGGCCCCGTCAGCTCTTCTTTAAAAGTATGCAGGCCAAAACCATTATGGATACACTGATTCAAAATACCGCCAAGCTCATTGTCACGTTCTATAATCAAAATGTCCGTAACACCCGCTTCTCTGGCTGCCACTGCAGCCGCAAGGCCGGCCGGGCCTCCGCCGATGATTGCAATCTCTGTTTTCATCCTAAATGTCCTCCTTGTTATATCCTGTCAAATAGTTAGAACCTTTTCCTGATTTTGTAATCTCTGAGACATCCTTTCCCAGCTCCCTTGCAAGTATCTCCACCGTCTTCGGCGCGCAGAATCCTGACTGGCAGCGCCCCATTCCCGCTCTGGTGCGGCGCTTAATCCCGTCTAATGTAGTCGCTCCTAACGGCCTGTGAATCGCGTCCATAATCTCGCCCTCGGTTACCACCTCGCAGCGGCAGACCACGTTGGCATAGGCCGGATTCTTCTTAATCAGCTCCTGACGCTCCTCAAAATCTGCCTCCGCCACATTGGGAATTCCCTTTCTGGTCGCCACAAAATCTGCTTTCTTCTCCATCGGATAAATCCCCTGCACCAGCTCCGCCACATACTCGCCGATTGCCGGCGAACTGGAAAGACCCGGCGACTCAATTCCCGCCACATCGATAAATCCAGGAGCCCCCTCCACTTCTTTTATGATAAACTCATGTTCTGTCCAGTGCGCCCGAAGCCCGGTAAATGACGTAATAATCTGCCGGCTCGGTACGTCCGGCACGCTAACAGCCACTCTCTTTAATAAATCAGCCAGCCCCTCCGCCGTGGTCTGCGTATTCTCTTTGTCTTCAATATCCACCGCTGTAGGACCGGTCAGCAGATTACCGTGAACCGTCGGAGTAATCAGCACGCCCTTTCCGTAAATGGTGGGAAGCTGAAAAATCGTGCTGTTCACATAACCGCCGACTTTCTTATCCATCAGACAGTATTCACCTTTCCGTGGGATAATCGTAATCTTTTCATCGCTTACCATATTATGGAATCTATCTGCATATACGCCGGCTGCATTCACCACAATCCGGCTCTCAAAAACACCCTTTGAGGTCTCCAGCACATAACCGCCGTCCTTTGCGCCGATATTCGTAACCTCTGTATCAAACTGAAATTCCACGCCGTTTTCGCAAGCATTTTCCGCCATAGCAATGGTAAGGCCAAAAGGACATACGATTCCACCTGTCGGCGCATACAATGCCGCAGCCATATCATCCGTTACATTAGGTTCCATTTTCTTCACTTCCTCCTTGGAAATGATACGGATTCCCGGTACGCCGTTTTTCTTTCCCTTTTCAAGAAGGCGCTCTAACTTATCCATATCCTTCTCATCAAAACAGAGTACCAGGGAACCGTTGCGCTTGAAAGAGAAATCCAAATCCTTTGATAGCTGTTCCATCATCTCGTTTCCCCTTACGTTCATCTTCGCCATCACAGTACCCGGCTCATTATCAAACCCCGCATGGACAATCCCGCTGTTTGCCTTTGACGTACCCTCGCACACATCACTATTTTTATCCAGTACAATTGTCCTATACTGATATCTGGATAACTCCCTGGCAATTGCGCTCCCGGTAACGCCGGCGCCGATAATTACTACATCATACATTTTACAGCCCTTCTTTCAATTCATCATATTTTGCAAAAAGAGAAACAAAAAAAGAGTACAAAAACAATCCGGCCTGCCGCCGTTATTCTTGTACTCCGTTTTCTCCAAGTCAATATTTAACTGTATATAGAATAACACAGTTCCT
>CAJURK010000039.1 GCA_910588745.1 uncultured Dorea sp.
ATTTTTTAGCCGGTGCATTGCCAGTTAGACAGCCGGAAGGCTGAATAGTAACAAAATTCTATATAAAATTTAGAAAAAAACTTTGCTTTTGTTCCGGAAAAGTGGCATAATGATATTGATATGCTGTCTTGTACCAAAAAAGGTGCATATGTTAATGCATAATCTATGTGAAAAAATATAAATTTAGTAAATTAAGAAAATGATGGGAGAGACGATATGGCAGGCAACAATATTACATATACAAATTTGTACAGTTACATGAATAGTCTTTTATATCAAATACAGTCTGCGGCGGGAGATGGCGGCCAGAATGGTCAGACCAATTCTGTTTTAGGAAACCAGAATTATACGGGGCAAAGTTTTGCCGACATATATAACACGACAAAGCGATTGGGCGTGCCGGAGAGCATGGATCGTATTTTTGAGGAAGCATCGCAGAAGTATGGGGTACCGCTTGCGCTGCTGAAGGCAGTGGGAAAGGCTGAGTCAAACTTTAATGCCAGCGCGGTTTCAGGGGCTGGCGCGCAAGGGGTGATGCAGCTTATGCCGGCTACGGCTAAGTCCCTTGGCGTTGAAGATCCTTTTGATGCGAGAAGCAATATTATGGGGGGAGCAAAATATTTGTCAGAGAAATTGAGTTTGTATGATGGAGACATAGATTTAGCGCTTGCCGCATACAATGCGGGAAGTGGAAATGTAGCCAAGTACGGCGGAGTTCCCCCGTTTGCGGAGACCAGGAACTATATCAAACGAATTCGCGAGTATATGGGCGGCGATTTGACTACCGGCCAGACAGTACAAGGACAGACGTATGAAAAAGAGACGGATTCGGTCGGCGTCGCAACGCTCTCGGAGGCTATGGAGATTACGGAGCTTACAGCGCAGTATTTATTGGGGAAGATGCAGCTCCAAATGCAGGATCAGATGAACGGATTATCTTCTTCTTTAGCTGGTGAGAAGGACGAGGAAGAGACCGTTTTGTAAGACAAATGGGTAAGTGGAACGCAACATATAGTGCGGGTGGAAGGCATGAAACTATATATGGAAAGAGGCTTATAGAAAATCTTGTAAATAAGCTAAAATACTTGAAATTAAAAGGATTTAAGTGTATAGTAAAAAATGATAGTCTCTTTTGGGAAGTGTAAAAAGAAGATTACATAACTAATTTTACAGAAGGAAGTGACATTGCGATGTTAGGAAATTCAAGTTCTTTATTTGGAAATACAATAGAACTGGCAAGGAAAGCGATGGATATGCTGTGGGTAAAACAAGAAGCGATATCCAACAATCTTGCCAACGTGGATACTCCAGGATATAAGAGGACGCAAGTAAGCTTTGAAGAGGCGTTTCGTAAGAGACTCCAAGCGGCGGGGGAAACAAGCGGTTCAAGTATGAGGGATGCAATTTCCGGCGCGACTTATACGGCAACCAGCAGAGATGATTCGGCGAGGGTAGACGAGAACAACGTGAATGCAGATGTTGAGAATACTGAGATGACAAGAACTTGGCTTCACTATTATTATCTTACATATAGTGCGAATGCCGATATAAAAAGGCTTCAGACTGCAATTAAAGGACAGTAGTTTTTGAAGGTCACAGAAAGGATGGAAGCGTAATTATGGCGGAGATGTTTATTACCCCAATTCAGTTGATGGATCCGCTGGAACAGACGACTGCGAAGTCGGAGGCAGGAAAAGCGGCGCAGGATGTTATATCATCTTTTAAGGGGATTTTTGAAAATGCAATTAATGATGTGAAGACGACAGATGATACTCTGGCTAAGGCGCAATACTTGTTGGCAACAGGGCAGACAGAGGATCCGCATTCGGTTACGATTGCGGCGTCGGAGGCGCAGCTTGCAGTAGATATGCTGGTAGCGCTCAGATCCAAAGCTTTGGAAGCTTATAACGAGATTATGCGAATCAGTTCGTAGATGAGACATTTGCGAACTGAGCTTTTTCGTGTTTACGGATAATTACAGTAATAGAAAATCTTTAAAAGTTGAGTGGGTTTTGGATCATGAAAGAAAAATTGGGCCAAGTAAAGGAATTAGCGGGAAAGCTAAGTGATAAGACAAAAAAAATAATTATTGCCGGGCTGGCTGCCTTGATTGTTGTAGCTGTGGCGATTGCGCTTATTTTAAACAATCAGCCGTACGAGACGCTGTTTACGGGATTAGGGCAGGAGGAAGCGGAGCAGATTACTAAAAAGCTGCAAGAGGACGGCGTGGAATTCAAATACAACGGAGATACGGAGATTCTGGTAAAGAAAGACGTGGTTGACCAGACGAAAGCGGCTCTTGTACAGGAGGGGTATCCGAAGAGTGGATTTACATACGACACATTCAAGGATAACGCGGGTATGCTGGCTACAGACGCGGATAAGAATACCTACAAGCTGTATGAACTTCAGGATCGTATTGGCGCTACGATTGGCCTCTTTGATGGGGTTAAGAGCGCAAAGGTAACGATTGCTCTTGGCGAAGACAGTAAATATGCCCTGAATGATAACGAACAGAAACCGACGGCTACGGCGGTTGTAACCATGAAGGACGGCGGCTCTCCTACAACGGAACAGGCAATGGGGATCCAACGGCTGGTTGCTAAAAGCGTGTCAGGAATGGAACTGTCGGATGTTGCAGTGTTTGACGGCAATGGCAACGATGTGTCTGCAGAGACGGAGGACGGTACAAAGACGTCGGCTACCAGCTCGGACGCGGAAGAGATTGCGCAGGTGGTTGAGAGCCAAATTGCCAATAACGTTATGAAAGTGCTGGGGCCGATTTACGGACAGAACAACGTGAGGGTTTCGGCGAGAGCGCAGATTAATCTGGAGAATTTGGTGCGCGAAACCATTACATATAATACGCCTGAGAAAACGGACCGGGAAGATAAAAGAGGAATCGTTGATCACGAGGAAGGGTACACGGACGGCACAGGAGCCGGAAGCGGAGCCGGAGGCGTCGCGGGGGCTGAGACTAACGCGGATGCGGACGAGTATAATACGGATAGTAATACGGGCGACGGTTCTTCCTACAGTGAGAGTTATTCCCGGGACTATCTGGTAAATCAAATTAAGGAGCAGGGGCAGATCACACCGGGAGCGTTGGAGGATCTTACCGTTTCGGTTGCGATCAACGGAGAAGATTACGGCAACTTGAGAGAGACGCAGCTTCTTGCTTTGATCGGTAATGCGGCGGGAATTGCCGCTGTGGATCAGAATGAGAAAATTGCTGTTGCGTGCGCGCCGTTTAGCGAGGCGATTGATACTGGAGAAGAAGAAGAGAAGACCGGTTTTGCCAGGTTGATTGAGGGTATTCCGCTTTGGGTACTGATAGCAGGCGCGGTACTTCTTGCTGTATTGATTGGTTTGGTTATACTTCTGCTTATGAAGAGGCGAAAGAAGTCGGAAGAAGAGGAAGAACTGGAAGAGCTTGCAGAAGCAGGAGAAGGTTTGGAAGAGATTCCTATGTATGATTTGAACCAGGAGCTTCAGGAGATCAAGAACGACAGAGGTATGGAACTCAAGAGAAGTATTCGGGAATTCGCAGAGCAGAATTCGGAGATTTCTGCACAGCTTTTGAAGAACTGGCTGAATGGAGGCAATGGAAATGGAGAGTAATGCGAAGCTGACATCAGAACAAAAAGCAGCGGCGGTTATTGTTTCCCTTGGAGCCGATAAAGCGTCGAAGATATATAAGCATTTGAGCGAAAGCGATATTGAGAAGCTGACGATAGAGGTGGCGAAGCTTGGGCATATTACGCCGGAACAGATGGAAGAGGTCTTGGATGAGTTTTATAAGACCTGTCTGACACAGAAGGTGGTGACCGACGGCGGCATGGAGTATGCCAGAGCTGTTTTGGAGAAGGCGTTTGGCGAGAGTACGGCTCAGTCGCTGTTAGAAAAGCTGTCGAAATCTTTGAAGGTGCGTCCGTTTGAATTTGTCAGGAAGAGTAATGTTAAGAATCTTGTCTCTTTCCTGCAGCATGAGAGACCCCAGACCATTGCGCTGGTGCTTTCTTACGCGGATTCGGATCAGGCGTCTTCGGTTATTGGGGAATTGCCGAAGGAGAAGAGGATTAAGGTTGTAGAATCCATTGCAAAGATGGAGAGCGCTTCGCCGGAAGCTATTAAGATAGTAGAAGCTTCTTTAAAGAAGAGATTTGAAAGTATTCTTACGACTGCCGATTATACCAAGATCGGCGGCATTGATTACATAGCAGACGTCATGAACCATATGGATAGAGCCAATGAAAAATACATTTTCGACGAGCTTGGTAAAGAGAATGAAGAATTGGCTGAGACAATCCGGAAGAAAATGTTCGTATTCGAAGATATTGTTTCTATGGACAACAGATCTATTCAGCGGTTTATTCGTGAGTGTGACGTCAAAGATATTGTGTACGCGCTCAAAGGCTCGGACGACAATATCAAAGACCTTGTTTTTGCCAATGTATCTACGCGTATGGCTGAGAGCATTCGCTCCGACCTTGAAGTTACGGTTAATGTTCGTCTGAGAGATGTCGAGGAAGCTCAGCAGAGAATTGTTGGCGTGATCCGAAGACTTGAGGAAGCCGGCGAACTGATTATAGTTAAGAGCGGAAAGGATGAGATCATTGCCTAGGATTGTTAAGGAGCCGGAGAAAAGCCAGGATATTAAGCCTTTTGATTTCTTTGCCGGATTCAAGATTCATGAGGAAAAACCGGATGAGGGGCAGGAGGAGCCGCCGGAAGAGCAGGAGGAGCCGGATGACGCAGAAGAAGCGGCGAGGCTTGCGGCTGCAATGGAGGAAGAAATTCTGAAAAAAGCGCAGATGCGGGCTGACAAGATTCTGATGGATGCTCGCGAGCAGGCGGAAATTCTTCGGGAGAAAGGCTATCGGGAAGGCGTGGAGACTGGTCAGGTAGACGGTTATAGAGCGGCTTATCAGGAACATCAGCAGCTTCACGCGCAGGCTCTTCAGGAATTGGATAGAAATATCAGAGAGGTTGTAACGGAAGTTTCGATTGAAAAAGAAAAGCTTCTAGAGCAATATATTGACGACCTAAAGAAGGTTTCTCTTGCTGTGGCGGAGAAGATTATCCAGACCAGCCTGCAGTCCAGCGGAGATATCGTAAAGCGGATGATTATTTCTGCGACAGATAAGATGCAGAGAAAACAGTGGGCCAAAATCTATGTCACAAAGTGCGAGAGCGGCATATCTATGGAAGTAGACGCGGAATTTTTGGATGCGTTATCGAAGCTGTCGGATAATATTAAGCTGATTACGATGGATAACGGCGAGCCGGGGACATGTATTATTGAACTGCCGGATGAGATTATTGATGCCAGCGTCGGCACACAGTTAGAGAACATCAAAGATATATTAAACAACGTTAGAGTATAGCCGAGGTGAAGGGGTATGTTTTCAAAGCTGCCGGAGTTAATACAGAAGTCAGAGACGGTGAGCTATATAGGTAAAATTGAAAATGTTGTAGGAATGGCTATGGAATCTTCGGGAAACCGGGCCAGTATCGGTGATATTGCCATGATTTATAATGAAGAAAAACACAGGCAGATTCCGGTAGAGGTAGTAGGTTTTCGGGGAGATAAGATGCAGCTTATGGCTTATGAGAATATTAGCGGCGTTGCCGCGGGAAGTTTTGTAAGAAATACCAAGCGGCGCTTAAAGATACCGGTCGGCGAGTTCCTTCGGGGCAGAATTATCGACGCAACCGGTAACCCTATGGATGATTTGGGGCCGTTTCCGTCGCCGAGATATTATTATGTGGAGAATACTTATATCAATCCGCTGAAAAGGCCTCCTATTACGGATACTCTGGAATTCGGGGTAAAGGCAATTGACGGATTGAACACAATAGGAAAAGGCCAGCGTATTGGAATCTTCGCGGGCAGCGGCGTGGGAAAGAGTACGCTGTTAGGAATGATTGCGAAGAATGTAAAGGCTGATATAAATGTGATCGCGCTAGTGGGAGAGCGTGGAAGAGAGGTTCTGGAGTTTGTTGAGAAGGATTTAGGGGCGGAAGGATTAAAAAGAAGCGTCCTTGTGGTGGCCACCTCGGATCAGCCGGCCATGCTCCGTATGAAGTGTCCGCTGGTTGCGACGACGATTGCCGAATATTTCAAGGACCAAGGCAAGGATGTCTTGCTGATGATGGATTCCCTTACCCGTTTTGCCATGGCGCAGCGTGAGATTGGGCTTGCAACCGGAGAACCGCCGGTAGCAAGAGGATATACCCCCTCGATTTACGCGGAGTTTCCAAAGCTTTTAGAGCGCAGCGGTAATTTTGAAAAGGGGTCGATTACCGGCGTCTATACAGTGCTGGTAGAGGGAGATGATACGAATGAGCCTATAGCGGATACGGTCCGCGGTATTTTGGACGGACATATTGTGCTGTCCAGAAAGCTTGCGAATGAGAATCATTTTCCTGCAATTGATGTGAATGCAAGTATTTCCCGTCTTATGACGAATATTGTGCCGAATGAACACCGGACGGCTGCGGCATGGATGCGGGATACGCTGAGTGTTTATTCTAAGAATGAAGATTTGATTTCTATAGGCGCTTACAAGTCGGGAACGAATCCTAGATTAGATAAAGCGGTGGCCAAAATTGACAGGGTCAATGAATTTTTGATGCAGAAGATAGACGAGAGTTTTTCTATCGAAGAATCAGTAGAAATGATGAAGAGGATTATGAAGTGAAGAAATTCTACTTTGCATTGGATACGGTACTTAGGTACAAGGAGCAGGTGTTGGACGGCCTGAAAGCAGAACATGCCAGAGCGCTGGCGCGGGTCAGGGAATGCGAACGCGCCATTGAAGAATTGGAGCTGCTTCATTTGAAGTGTACCGAAGAATTCCGGCAGAACAAACAGGATGGCATTACCATTCGGGAGATTCATACATATGAGAATTATCTGGAGTCTCTGGGGCTTCAGATTAGGCAGAAGAAGGAGCAGCTTGCGCAGCTCAAGAAGAAAGAAGAAGCGAAGCGGAACGAGGTGGTAGAGGCGAAGAAAGAAACCTCGACCATAGATAAGCTCAAGGAAAAGAAGCAAGAGGCATACAACAAAGAAGTTCAAAAGGAAGAAGAGCAGTTTATCGAAGAGTTTGTGGTTACAAAACGAGCGATGGCAAGACTTGGCGGCTGATTTTTGCAGATGGGTATAAGCCGTATCGTAAGATGGAGTAATCCTGCTAATTGCAGATTACTATAAATATTTTATTTAAGAAAGGAGGAGAACGCCATGAACAAAATCAGCGTAAAGATGTCTGACATCAGTTTGCGCGGAACAGAAGGAGCAAAGTCTTTAGGGCAGACCAGAGAGGTTACCGATGATTTCAAGAAACTTCTTCAGGGACAGAAGGACGACGACAGCGTGGATGTATCAAAGGATACGAAGACAGAAAAAAAACCTGAAGATGTAAAGGAAGAAAAGAAAGAAGAACCTATAAAAACAGACAATGCAAAAGAGGACGCTGCGGTAGAGGAAAAGGTTCAGACAGAAGGGTTGCTCGCTGCGTACCAGATGACTCAGAATTTTCGGCCGGAGATGATTCAGGTGGAAAACGAGACGCTTGCAGGAGAAGTGATATCAGAGGAAGAGCCGGTGATTGCAGAGACAGAATTTGTGCCGCAGATGACGGAACAGACAGGAGAACTGCAGGCGGCGGAAAGTTTACAGGTGCAGCAGGTACAATCAGAAAAGCCGGACAGTGAGGTGAAGCTGCAGGCAGAAAAACCAGTGGAGGCAACGGAGCCGGAAGTAAAGGTTTCAGAAGCGCCGGTACAGCAGGTAGATACATCTGAGGAACAGAAAGGCATGGCGCAATCTGACAGCCATCAGGCGGAACAGGCGGTGCAGGTTCAGAATCCGGAAGTTTCTGTAAAGACGGAGGCGGCGGACATTAAGCATCAGGAGCCGGTGAGAATGCAGGTGCCTCAGCCAGAGGAGCTGCCCGATAAGGTAACCGATCAGCTTATGGCAAAGATGTCGGAGGGAATACAGGAATTTGAGATACATATCGAGCCTGTAAACCTTGGAAAGATTGCAGTGAAGATTCTCTATCAGGATGGGCAGGCGACGGTTTCTGTTATGTGTTCTGAGAAAAAGGCATTTGACATTTTAGAGCGTAATGCGGGTGAGATCGGTCAGATTATTGACAAGAACTTAGGCGGAACAACAACGATCGTTGTGGATAAGCAGGAAAGTGATTACTTAAACCAGACTAAGGACGAGAATCAGCAGAACGGCCAGAACGGCGAGAAAGAGCAGTCAAAAGAAGGAAAGAAAGAGCAGAGTACTGATGACGCACAGGATTTTCTTCAAAAGCTGCGGCTCGGACTGACAGGTTAAAAGGAATAAAGAAAGAAGGAGATTAGTAAGATGGCAGTAGATGCAACAAATACGTTAGTGAGCGATGCGGCTAAGTATATTTATGACGCGACGAAAGCAACACAGGCGGGTTCTACGTCAAGCAACACGCTGACAACAGACGACTATTGGAAACTTATGGCGGCGCAGCTTCAGTATCAGGATATGACAAATCCTATGGACAACAGCGAGATGATGAATCAGATGACGCAGATGTCTTCCATGAGCGCCATGACCAAGCTTACCGATGCGGTTGCAAATTTTTCAACGGTAACGAATAATCTTTCAACGGTAACACTTACGACTTATTCTACAGGACTTCTTGGAAAAGAAGTTACAATAGCGATTCCGGATCCAAACGGAGAGAAAGATAAGGATGGTAAGGTAAAGGTTACTTATAAGAAAGGTACGGTAACAGGCGTAGACCTTACAGGCGCAACGGCGGTATATGTGGACGGCAAGAAATACGAATTGTCGCAGGTGATGTCTGTAGGCGATGTTCCGGAGGAACAAAAAGACGATGAGACTTCCGAGGATGGAGAAACATCGGAAGGCGAAGAAGTGCCAGGAGATAGCAAATAGAAGCGTAAGGCTAAAGGCGGTGAATCATTGATGAACAATGTGAATCAGATTACAAATGCCGGCATACTTAAGCTGCAGCATGCGCAGGCTGCGCTGCAGACACAAGGGAATACTGGTAATAATGTACAGTTTGCAGAACTTCTGCAAAAAGAGTCAGATAAAACGCAGTCCGTTCAGTTCTCCAAGCATGCGGCGCAGCGGGTACAGCAGCGGGGAATTGAGATGACAGACAGTCTTCTTAACAATTTGAACCAGGCGGTGAAAAAAGCCCAGGCGAAGGGCGCCAAGGATGTGGTTGTCATCGGTGAGAGCGGAGCCTTTATCGTAAATGTTCCGAATAATATCGTAGTAACGACGATGTCGGGGACAGAGATGAAAGACAATATCTTTACAAATATTGACAGCGCTGTCTTAATGTAAGCCGGACCATTTATGGAGGTTTTGGTATCCGCGCGATTCGCGGATGCCTCAGACAGCAGATGAAGAAAAGAAAGGAAGTAATGAAAAATGGTCAGATCAATGGTTGCAGCAGTCGCAGGACTGAAAACCCATCAGTCAAAGATGGACGTAATTGGTAATAATATTGCAAATGTTAATACATGGGGTTTTAAATCATACAGCTTCAACTTTCAGGATTCCATGTATGCGAATTCGATAAATGGTTCAGGCGGTAGTACGGAGGCCGGAGCGGCCGGCGGACGTAACGCGTCTCAGGTTGGTTACGGTTCTACCCTTTCTTCGATTACCACTGAATTTGGAACAGGCGCTCCGTCGCCGTCTGCTAATCCTCTGGATTGTATGATTGACGGTACGGGATTTTTCCTGGTAGGCAACATGGTAAACGGAACCTTTACGAATATTGAGGGATCAGGATTATTCCTGTCGAGAGTCGGTATCTTCCGTGTGGATAACAACGGATATCTGGTAGACGACCAGAGAAGTTATGTGTACGGGTATGCGGTTGTAGATGGAACAGGTACGCCGGAGCAGCCTTCTACGGCAGCGAAGTATACTTACACAGGGGTTCCGATGACGATTACAGATAAAGCGGCGCCAGATACGGGATCTACGATTGAAATTGACGGCGTATCGATTGATTCAAATTATACGACAGGGACACTGAACCAGTCGGCGTACGGCGCTATTATGAAAGATTGGATAAAGAAGGTGACGACAGAACCGGACGCTACAGATACAACGAAATATCCTGGCGGTGATACGGATCCGACATATCTGGCAGATAAGGCTATTTACGACAAATACAAGGATTACAAAATCAGCTATGACGGCGTGAAGGATCCTCTCGCAACGGGAGGAACAACCGCAACGATCAATATTACCTTTACTGCGAAGAAAGAAGGGGCGGCGGGAGAAGCTGCGCTTAGCGGTTTTACGTTCGGCGGCATAACGGGAGAGCAGAAGATAGAAGGAAAAGACTGGGTTCCAGCCGTTCCGGCAGAGTACGCTGACGCTTTATCCACTCTCAGTATTCCGATTGACCCGGAGACGAACCAGAAGTATGAGATCCAGAGCTATAAGATCAACGAAGACGGAACGATTATCGGCGTAGATAAGCAGAATCGTACCATCGCAATCGGCCAGCTTGCACTGGTAACCGTAGAGAATCCCAATGGTTTGGAGAAGGCGGACGGTTATTACTACACAGCAGGCGCTAACGCAGGCGATACCGAGGCAATGAAGCCAAACGGCGGACCGTCAGGTAAGATTCTTGGCGGTTATCTTGAGATGGCGAATGTGGATTTGGCGAACGAGTTTTCCAACATGATTACCTGTCAGAGAGGCTTCCAGGCTAATTCCAAGATCATCACCGTAACAGATGAGATGCTGTCGGAATTGGTTAATATGAAACGGTAATGGTAACCGGTAAACCATAAGGAAAGTGTAAGTGTGCCGGGATATAGCAGAGTAGCCGCGAATGTACGCGGAATCATACAATGCAATATCCCGGATACGCTTGAAATATGCGAGGAAGTGTATTATGATAATGCTTACAAAGCTGAATAATCAGCAGGTTTTGTTAAATTCTGCACAGATTGAAGCAGTGGAATTTATTCCAGAGTCTAAGATTGTGCTTATGAACGGCAAGTTTTACTTGGTAAAGGAGAGTGCGGAAGAGATAGTAGAGAAAATAATTGAGTACAATGGAAGAATTCATTGTTACCATACAGATAGATAGAGAAAGATTAAGGCGGTGAAGATAACGTGGATATTACTAGTATTTTAGGGTTTGTCATAGGTATGGTGCTGATTATATTCGTCGGCATTACCCCTGCCAAGCTGGGCAACTTCTGGGATCCGGAGTCGCTCGCGATTGTTGTGGGCGGCGCTATTGCGGCGGTGGTTATGAGTTATCCGCTCTCAATGTTAAAGACAATACCGGGACATTTTAAGATGCTGATTCAAGGGAACAAATATAATATTGCGGAACTGGTGAATACATTGGAGGAGATGGCGCAGCTTGCAAGAAAGAATGGACTGCTGGCACTGGAAGAGAAAGCGAACGAGCTTGACGATCCATTTTTTAAACAAGGAATCATGCTGATTGTGGATGCGACCGAACCGGAAGAGGTAAGGGCTCTCATGGAAAATGATGTGGAGGCGATGGCGTCAAGACATGAAGAAGGAATCGGCCTTTATAATAAGGCGTCCGCATTTTCACCGGCTTTTGGTATGATCGGTACCTTGGTAGGTCTGGTAAATATGTTAAAGGGTATGAATTTGGATGGCGACGGCGCTTCCGATATCGGCCCTGCAATGGCAACGGCTCTGATCACTACGTTCTACGGCTGTATGTTGGCGAATCTGCTTTTTTCACCGATTGCGAATAAGCTTAGCGTGAGAAACGATGAAGAGTTGCTGTATAAGCAGATTATGATTGAAGGTATCCTTGCGATTCAGGCGGGAGACAATCCAAAATTCCTAAAAGAAAAGCTTGTTACATATATTTCCCAGAAGCGTCGTTTGAAGGTTCTTGATCCTGAAGCGGCTCCTGAAAAGGGGAAGAAGGGTAAAAAAGGAAAAGACGAGGAATAGGAGGGTACTATGAAAAGAAAGAAGAAGGAAGGCGGCGGTGCCAATTGGATGGACACCTACGGTGACCTTGTAACCCTGCTGCTATGTTTTTTCGTACTCCTATATTCCATTTCAACCATTGACCAGGCGAAGTGGATACAGATTGTTAAGAGTTTTAACCCGGATGCCAAAGAGGTTTCCCAGATTGCAGATAATCCGGACATTGACGCAAACGATGAGGTACCCGGAGGCGTTGATACCGAAGATATCGATATGGATGAATTTGACGAACTGTTTGAGAGTTTGAAAAAAGCAGTGCAGGAGGCCGGGCTTGACGGCGAGGTAGAGTTATTCAAAGGAGAGGGGTATACATTTATTACCTTCCGGGATAACGTGTTCTTTGATGGCGACAGTTCCATTATTAAAGAAGGCGGAGAGACAATTTTGGGGCAGTTTTCTTCGATTATTGCGGGGGTCAGCGGTTCGGTAAAAGAGATTCAGGTGCTGGGTCACACAACTCAGGCGGATCCGAATACGCCAAATGAGCCGACCGGAGACAGAGTTCTTTCCGCTGAGAGAGCTGCGAGAGTTGCGGCATATATTCAGCAGCGCACCAGCGTACCGCCAGAGAGTATTTCTGCAATTGGATATGGACAGCATCGTCCGATAGCCCCATTCGATACGGAAGAGAACCGGGCCAAAAACCGCAGAGTTGAGTTGTTGATTACGAAGTCAGATTCCGTAGAGCAAAGCCTTGAGAAGTATTATGAGGAAATGGGTCGGGAATAATGAAATGAAGGTAGGAATTTAGGATGGCAGATGTATTATCACAAAGTCAGATAGACGCGCTGCTGAATTCAATGCAAAATGGCGACACAGAAAGCAGTGCGCCAGAGAAGCCGAAGCAGATTGAAAAAGAGCATAAAAAATATGATTTCTACAGCCCGAAGAAGTATACGAAGGATAAGCTGAAGATGCTTCGGAGTATCTACGATAATTATTCCAGGGTGGCGTCTTCACAGCTGAACGGTCTATTTCGGGTGGCCAGTGAGGTTGAGGTTGTAGATGTAGAAGAGCAGCGATATTATGAATTTAGCAATGCGCTCAATGAGACGGACGTTATTACGCTTGTGAACGTGGGACTGCAGGATCATTCAACGAATCCGCCAATGGTCTTTCACATTGCGCCTGTATTAATGGGAGCGATGATCGACCGGATGTTAGGCGGAACCGGTACGGATATGACAGTTGATCTGTCTTATACTTATACGGATATCGAATTAGATTTGTATGCGAAGATTATACGTTATTTGATTGCAATTACAAAGGATGTTTGGGCAAATTACACAAGTCTTGACGTTCAGTTTAGCGGCGTAGAAGAGAATCCAAGTATGTTCCAGGGGATCAGTGTTGATGAGACGGTTGTAATCATTATGTTGCGGATTCAGATGGGAGAAGTTGAAGGAGCTATGAATATTTGTATCCCAGGGACGCTGCTCAGCGGTATATTTGAAATTATCGATAAGACCAAACATTTGGCAAATAAGGGCGCCAATGCACTTCGGAATAATCGAGATGATATTATGGAGAATATTAGAGAGTCCAAGATGAACGTTATGGCGCAGCTTGGTACAGCGCAGCTTAGTTTGGATGATGTCTACAACTTGCATGTGGGAGATGTTATTGATTTGAACAAGCCACAGAATTCATTAATTTCGCTGTACATAGAGGGACAGCCATGGTTTAACGGCCAGCTCGGAGTACATAACAAAAACATGGCAGTGAAGATTGAGAATCGAATCCTCGAAGCAAAGAATGAAGATGTAGCGGTATAATTACCAGATAAATCAGTTTGAATTATCTGAGTATATAAATTATAATTACAATGAGAACAAAAAAGTGAGGTAAGAAAAATGGCAAAAATTATGTTAGTAGACGATGCGGCATTTATGAGAATGATGTTAAAGACTACATTGACACAGGCGGGATATACAGATCTTGTTGAGGCGGAGGATGGCGCAAAGGCTGTGGATTTATATGCCGCTGAGAAGCCTGACCTTGTATTTATGGATATTACAATGCCGAATAAGGATGGTCTTGAGACACTGAAAGAAATTAAAGGAATGGATCCAGGCGCGACGATCGTTATGTGTTCCGCGATGGGGCAGGAGACAATGGTTATGGATTCCATTAAATCCGGAGCCAAGGACTTTATCGTTAAGCCTTTTAAACCGGAGCGTATCTTGTCTACCGTAAAGAAAATCCTTGGATAATTTGAGGGGGAACTATTATGTCTTTTTTGAGTTCATTTGATATCAGTGCGTCTGGATTGACGGCTGAGAGACAGAGGCTTGATATTGCGGCCGAAAATCTGTCCAATACGAATACAACCAGAACTGAGAGCGGTGGTCCCTATCGGAGAAAGATGGTAGTTCTTCAGGAAGTGCCTTCCACTACTTTCCGTACAAAGTTCAATAACCTTTTGAACAGAAGTACATCTGCTGCTAAGGGCGGAGTAAAGGTGACAGAAATTGTAGAGGATCAGAGAGATCTGAATCCAGTTTATGATCCGGATCATCCGGATGCGGATGAGAACGGATATGTCATGAAGCCGAATGTTGACCCGGTGAAGGAGACTATAGACGGTATGTCGGCAACCCGGTCTTATGAGGCGAATATTACAGCTTTCAACGCAATGAAACTGATGGCACAGAAAGCGTTGGAAATTGGAAAATAAAAACGGCGACTGACGTCCCCGGAAAGAGAGAAGGGTAAGTATGGCTTCGGAATGCTTTAGTAAAATGGAAATAGATGCGATAGGCGAGATACTGAATATCAGCCTGGGTTCCTCTGCGACAGCAGTTTCTACGATGCTGAACGCCAGAGTAGATATTACAACTCCGATTGTAAATGTCGTATCAAAAGAAGAATTTAAAATGGACAAAGTCGAACCGGCAGTAGGCGTTGAGATTACCTATGTTGCCGGTTTGGAGGGAGAGAACGTTATGCTTCTAAAGAGGCATGACGTGAAGGTAATCGTAGAAATGCTTATGGGCATGGAAATGCCCGATGAAGAGTTTGAACTGAACGAGATTAATATCAGCGCGGTTTGTGAAGTTATGAACCAGATGATGGGCGCGTCATCTACGGCGTTGTCAGAATTCTTAGGAAGAATGGTGAATATCTCTACGCCAATTTCTTTTGAAGTGAAGGATGAGCAAGAATTTATTGATAAATATTTTGTAGATGAACTGCCGAAAGTCGTTGTAGTATTTACGCTTAAGATTGCGGATAAGCTTGAGAGTGAGTTTTTTAATGTGATGCCGATGGAGTTGGCTAAAGGCTTGGTGAGAGGATTCCTGCCGGAGGATCAGATCATTCAGATTGGCGAGGATGGGAAGCCGTTAGCGTCAGGAGGCAGTTCTGCGCCTGAACCGGCTGGTGAACCGGCAGCGGCATCAGGAGGAAGCGGTACTTTATCGCAGGAAGAGATCGAAAGAATGCTGGCGGGAGGAGTTGCAGAAGAACCACCAGCGCCTGCGCCGGAACCGTCGTCAGGCGGGGGAGGTACTTTATCTCAGGAGGAGATTGAGAGATTACTGGCGGGAGGAACAGAAGAGCCGGCAGCGCCTGTAACACAACCAGAGACCGCGCCGCAGCCGACACAGGCAGCCATACCGCAGACGCAGCCTGCGCCAACGCCGGAGATGGCTCCGCAGCCGGTTCAACAGCCGTCGCAGCCGATGATGCAGCCGGTGACCGCAGTGAATCCGGAACTGTCTATGATGCAGATGCAGATGATGCAGCAGATGATGCAGCAGATGCAGACGATGCAGCAGGCAATGCAGGAATCGATGCAGGAGAAAAAGAAAGCGCCGGAGCCGAAAATGATACATGTTCAGACGCCGTCTCAGACCAACCTGAAACCTGGCGGGGATATAGTTCTTGAGGCCGAGCAGGAAGAGAACATGGAACTGATCATGGGCGTGCCTCTTGAGATTTCCGTGGAAATCGGAAGAACGAAGAAATTTGTAAAAGATATCCTTGATTTTACAAAAGGATCGCTGGTAGTTCTGGACAAACTAGCCGGAGAACAAGTGGATCTGTACGTAAACGGGCAATGCATTGCGAAAGGCGACGTTGTTGTTGTTGAGGATAATTTTGGAGTCAGAATTACAGAAATTACGAAGGTCAATTTGCTTGCATTAGAGTAAGAAAGGAATTGTATGTGGAGAGTAATTGCTACATTTTTTGTGGTACTGCTTATTATTTACGGAAGCTATCTGGCGAGTAAATATATAGGTAAGGGACTGTCAAAGAGCAGCAGTTCTATGTATATGCGTCTGATTGATCAGATTACGATGGGACAGGACAGACATATTGCGATTGTACAGGTCAGCGACAAGTTCTTTCTTGTAGGGATTACCGCGGGCCAGATTCGTGTTCTGTACGAGCTTCAGGACGAGGAGCTTTTTCCGATTGGGCCGGATGAGAATGAGGGCGGCCAGGCTGCGCTGGACTTTAAGGCGATGATGGAGAAGCTCAATGACCTGGGCAAAAAGAGGAGGTAGAGACTGAATGTACGACTCATTGATTAATGTTAATGGCAGCCAGGTTCCTACATTAGATATATTGTTACTTCTGACGATTATATCGCTTCTGCCCTCTCTTCTGATTATGATGACTTCGTTTACGAGGACCATAATCATTCTTTCTTTTTTGCGAAATGCGCTTGGAATTCAGCAGACGCCGCCTAATATGGTGCTGGTAGGTATTTCGATCTTTTTAACGCTTTTTATCATGGATCCAATTATCGGTGAGATTAATACGGAGGCCTACAAGCCTTATCAAAACCAGGAGATCAATACGGAAGAATTTTTTGATCGGGCGCAGGACCCTCTTAAACGGTTTATGCTGAAAAATACGGAGAAAAGTTCTTTGGCTTTGTTTACTGACCTGGCTGATGCAGACATGGAAAATATAGAAGAACTGACGGATCTTTCTATTACGGTTATTATCCCCTCTTTTATGACGAGCGAATTAAAGAGAGCGTTTACCGCGGGATTTTTGCTATATATTCCGTTTTTGCTAATAGACATTGTTGTTTCCAGTACATTGATGTCTATGGGAATGATGATGCTTCCGCCGGCGATGATTTCGCTCCCGTTTAAGCTTCTGTTATTTATAACGATAAATGGATGGGAATTGTTATTTAAAACAATTGTGGATAGTTTTAATTTGTGACGGCGAAGGAGGCTGGATAGATGACGAACGGAGAAGTTGGCGATCTGATGTATGAGGTATTTGTGATGGCAGTACAGCTTGCCGGTCCGCTTCTGGTTATCAGTATGCTTGTAGGTATATTGATTGCAATTTTTCAGGCGGCAACACAGATTCATGAACAAACGATTACATTTGTTCCTAAGCTCTTGGTGATCGGGGTTATTCTTGTATTTACCGGAGGAACTATGCTTCAGTCGCTGCAGGATTTTACGATTCGAATATTCCAGATGATAGAGGGATAGAACGGGAAGTGACTACATGGCGTTTGATACGACTGCACAATTAACCCTGTTTGCTCTGATTATGATGAGAATGTCAGGGATGATACTGCTTAATCCAATATTTGGAAGAAGAAACATACCGATGACGGCGAAATCAGGGCTCATTATCGTATTGACGCTGACGCTATATTCTGCTTCGGCGGAGTCAGCTTTTGAAGTGGCAAGTACGCTGGAGCTTGGATTCCTTCTGATGAAGGAATTTGTTGTGGGATATGTGATTGGGTATACCATGGAGCTATTCTTTTTCGCAATTACCTTTGGGGGCTTTGTGATTGACTTTCAATTGGGATTAACGATGGCCACGGTATATGACCCTCAGAGCAATTCCCAGGTTGCCGTGACGGGAGGAGTCCTTCAGACATGGTTTATGCTGGTGTTTTTTGCAACAGACGCTCACCTTGCTCTGATGAAGATATTGATTACATCCGCAGACATTGTTCCTTATGGAGGGATTGTGATTACACAGGGACTTGCCTCAAGAATGATAGAGATATTTCTGCAATGCGTAGACTTAGGAGTGAGATTGTCGCTTCCAATCTTAGCGGCGGAGTTTTTGGTAGAGGTAGGCATCGGAATTATGAATAAAGTGGTGCCGCAGATTAGTATATTTGTTATTAATATTCAATTGAAAATAATTGTCGGGCTGGGCCTTTTAGTTATCCTGTTTTCACCGATCGGCGAGCATTTGAATAGGATTATGACAGAGATGATGAAGACGGTTCAGGGAATTCTGACATTCGTATAGATAGGGAGTGAGTACAGTTGCCGGGCGGAGCAGGTGAAAAAACTGAGAAAGCCACGCCGAAAAAGCGAAGGGAACAACGAAGAGAAGGTAATGTGGCTACCAGTAAAGACGTTATCGTGGTCGTTTCGCTTTTTGTATGTTTTTACTGTCTGCAGATATTATTCCCTATGATTTTTGAATCCCTTAGGGATATCACAGTACTTCTGATTTCCGCAGTGAGCAGCGTAGATGAGTTGTCGCAGGGTGTGCTTCAAGAACTTGGGATGGAGTCGGTAGAGGTAATTGTAAAATGTGTTATTCCGATTGGGCTTATCAGCATGGTGGTAGGCATTGTTATGACGGGGATCCAAACAAGATTTCTCTTTACCATGAAACCGGTTGGATTTAAGCTGAAGAATCTGAATCCTCTGAATGGAATTAAAAAACTGTTTTCCGTTAAAAATCTGGTAGAGCTTTTTAAAGCTGCTATCAAAATTATTCTTTTGACGGTAGTTCTATATCAGATTTTAAGGGACGAGATTATAGTGATTGCCCAGATGATGGATATGAACGCAGCTGCAGGCTTTTCCTATGTTCTAAAAGAGATTATGGGAATGGTTTTAAAGATAGGACTTGTATTTGCAGTGATTGCAGGTTTTGACTTTTTTTATCAGAGATGGTCTCATGAGAAGAGCCTGAAGATGACAAAAGAAGAGGTTAAAGAAGAATATAAGCAGACAGAGGGAAATCCGGAGATTAAAGGCAGAATTAAGAATTTACAGCGAAGTATGGCGAGAAGCCGTATGATGCAGGCCGTGCCGGATGCGGATGTAATTATCCGTAACCCTACGCATTACGCAGTTGCATTGAAATACGATATCGACCATGATAATGCTCCGGTTCTGATCGCAAAAGGGCAGGATTATATTGCCTTGAAGATTGTAGAAATTGCAGAACAGAGTAATGTTATGGTTATTGAAAATAAACCACTTGCAAGAGGAATTTATGCAACAACTCCGCTGAATTGTGAGATACCGGCTGAGTATTATGGAGTGGTAGCGGAAATCCTTGTCAAGGTATTCCGCATGAATAAAAAGCTGGGGTAAGGTATGAAGAGAATATTAAATAGCGCGGTGTCATTGATTGTAGTTATGATCGTACTGCTTTTGATTATACCGCTGAATACATTTTTAATAGACGTTCTGATTATTTTGAATATTGCCGTATCGATGATTATACTTTTGATTAGTATGAACATTAAGGAGCCGCTGGAGTTTTCTATTTTTCCATCTATGCTTCTTGTTACGACTTTGTATCGTATCGGTATTAATATCTCTACTACAAGAAGTATTCTTGGCAACTCGGGTACGGCAGGCGCTGTAATCCGTGCAATGGGAGATTTTGTACTTCAGGGAAACGTAGTAGTCGGCGTTGTTATTTTCCTGATTATTGTATTAGTGCAGTTTTTGGTTATTACGAAAGGTGCGGAACGTGTATCGGAGGTTGCGGCAAGATTTACGCTGGATGCTATGCCTGGTAAACAGATGGCTATTGACGCGGATCTCGGAAGCGGGCTGATTGACGAGGCCGAGGCGAAGGAAAGACGTTATAAGATCCAGAAAGAAGCGGATTTTTACGGTTCCATGGACGGTGCAACAAAGATTGTAAAGGGCGATGCGATTATGTCCCTGATCATTACGGCCGTCAATTTTGTCGGCGGCTGTATTATCGGTATGGTGCAGGGCGGTATGGGATTTACAGAAGTCCTGTCCGTATATGCGATTGCAACGGTCGGAGATGGTCTGGTATCCCAGATTCCGTCCCTTATGATTTCAACTGCGACAGGCATGATCGTTACCCGTGCGGTGGCGGAGGATAGTCTGAATTTAGATATCACAAAGCAGTTTATGGCGCAGCCTAGAGCCATTATGATAACCGGCGGCGTGCTGGCGGTATTGTTGGCCGTTCCGGGGATGCCTAAGCTGCAGTTGGCAGTAGTCGCTCTGGTGCTGATGCTGGGGGGCTGGCAGATTTCCCGCCGTATGGAAGAAATGGCTGTGCCGGATGATCAGGCTGCTGCTATGGGGTTGGCGGACGGCGAGCAAATGCAGGTTACCGAGGAAGAGGACTTCAAAGATATCAATAGCGTGTATTCATTGATTACGGTGGAGCCTATTGAGATGGAGTTTGGTTACAGTTTGATTCCGCTGGTAGATGAAGAGAGCGGCGGAAGGATGATTGACCGTATCGTGATCTTCCGGAGACAGTATGCTCAGGAGATGGGACTTGTCATTCCGTCCATCCGGCTGCGTGACAGTTCGAGTCTGAATACGAACCAGTATGTGATTAAGATTAAAGGTGAAGAGGTGGCTAAGGGTGAAATTTTGGTTGATTACTATCTGGCACTGGAGCCGCCGAATCCTGAGAAAGAGCTGGATGGTATCGATACTATTGAACCGGCATATGGTATACCAAGTAAGTGGATTACCGTAGATAAGAAAGAGATGGCGGAGATATACGGATATACGGTTATCGACCCGCTGTCTGTTATGCTGACACACTTGTCCGAGACAGTGAAGAAGCATGCACATGAGCTTTTAAACAGGCAGGAAGTTGTTCGTCTGGTTGAGAACATGAAGAAACAGTCTCCGGAACTTGTGGATGAATTAATCCCAACGCTGATTTCTTACGGAAATTTCCAGAAGATTTTGACGAATCTGTTGAAAGAAGGCATTCCAATTAAGGATATGGAGACAATCATGGAGACAATCGTGGACTCGTCCATGACGGTTAAGGACATCGAATCAATTACAGAAAATATTCGTGTAGCAATGAAGAGGACGATTACAAGGAAGTTCTGTGAAGGAGGAAGCATGAAGGTGGTAACTCTGGACGCAGAGCTGGAGAAGAGCATTATCACAAGCTTGACGACAGGAGAACATGGAATGTATCTTGCGCTTAGTCCGGATGTAATGCAGAATGTGATTACCCAGTTGTCGGATGAGGTGAAGAAGTTCCACGATTTTGGGCAGCCGCCGCTGGTGTTGACCAGCCAGGTGGTGAGAGTACATTTCTATCGCTTGATCGAGCAGTTCTTCCCGGATGTATATGTGCTTTCATTCAATGAAATCAGCAATAACATCCAGATACAGGCAATTGGAAATATTACACTTTAAAATAGTGATTAGCGGAGCAACAGTATGGGGACACAAGAATTATACAAAGAAAAGTCAAATGATGAGCTTTTAAAATTGTATAAAGAGACGGGCAGCTTAGAGATTAAGCAGGAGATTGTTATGCGCTATGTCTATCTTGTGAAAAGCATTGCGCTCCAGATGAGGGATATTTATCTAAGCTTTGTTCAGGTGGATGATATTATCAATGAAGGCGTAATTGCAATTATGTCTGCAATTGACAAATTTGATATTGATAAGAATGTGAAGTTTGAGACATATATTTCAAAGCGGATTAAGGGGATGATTATTGACTTGGCAAGAAAACAGGATTGGGTGCCAAGAAGTACAAGAAAGAATACAAGAGATATTGAAGATGCGGTGACAACGTTATATAATAAACTTGGATATTATCCGTCCGTTCAGGAAGTGACGGAATATCTGGATATATCGACAGAGAAGTACCATGATACCATGAGAAAGGCGGCGCTTTTCAATATCCTTTCGCTGGATATGGTTCTGGCAGAGGCTCAGGGGAATGAGATCGGCGTTAAGCTGACTCAGGGAGATCCGCAGGAACAGCCGGAGGAGAAGTTTCTGCAAAAGGAACTTTCGGAAGTGCTGGCGGCAGGAATAAGTAAGCTGAAGGAGAATGAACAGCTTGTGGTTTCTCTGTATTATATAGATGAGTTGAATATGAGACAGATTGCGGATGTTCTTCAGGTCAGCGAGCCGAGAGTATCGCAGATTCACGCTAACGCAATTAAGAAATTGCGGAAACACATGGAAAAATTTAATGAAGAAAGGGAGAGAAAATATGTTTCAGGGGTATTATGATTTAGCTTCAAACATGATTACACAAAATCGGAATATGAATATTATTAGTAATAACATATCCAATGTGTCTACTCCGGGTTACAAGGAAGACCGGCTAATGGAGAGTACTTTCCGGGAAGAGATGATTTACCGCTATGATCAGTTTGGGAAAACTCAAGTGGGTACGGTGTCCCGGATGAATATTGCCGACGAGCGGGTGACTGATTACAGCGAGGGCGGTTTAAGGGAAACCGGCAGCCCGTTAGACGTGGGACTTACCGGGAATGGGTTTTTCGTTGTTCAGACGAATAACGGCGTTGTATATACGAGAAACGGTTCCTTCAATCTAGACGACCAGAGATATCTGGTTCTTCCGGGAGTTGGGCGTGTTTTGGGAACAAACGGTCCAATTCAGCTCAACACAGATGAAGTAGGGATTGATTCCCAGGGAAATATCACTACAGAGGATGGCCTGCAGAACTTTGGCCGTCTGCAGATCGTTGATTTTGCAGATTATACACAGCTTACCAAAATTACGGGAGGCGTGTTTCAGGCAGCGGCCGCGCCCCAGGCTTCTAATGCAACGGTGACGCAGCGCTATACCGAGTATTCAAACGTAAATATGGCGGAGCAGATGACTAGAATGATGAGCGGTCAGCGTGTATTGCAGGGGTCAGCCCAGATTTTGAAGATCTATGATCAATTGGTTGGCAAAATAGTCACAATCGGATCGGCGACATAGTGTTGGAACCATGCCGCAGGGAGACGAACCTAGAGCGGTAAAGCAAAGATAGATAAAAAGCCCGGAGAGGAGAGACAGCGAATGTATACATCATTTTACACAGCGGCAAGAGGCGCGATTGAAGAGCAGAGAAAGTTGGATGTAATTGCTAATAACTTTGCGAATGTAAATAACTATGGTTATAAAGCTAAAAAAGCAGTATTTTCAGATTTGATGTATTATAATCTGAATAATTATAACGGTGAAGATACACCCCTGAAAGCAGGAACTGGTGTAGTTGTAGAGAAGACGGATACAAATTTTGATCCGAACGGCTTTGTTCCAAGCGAAGGTGATTATGACTACGCTATTATTGAGAAGGGGTTTTTCATGCTGAGAAGCCCGATTACAGGAGAAATTACTTATACGAGAAACGGACATTTCAGCTTATCACAAAGAGGGAATGAGTTTTATCTGGTAAATGATAACGGCAATTTCGTGCTGGATCAAAATCGGAATCCGATCTTGGTTACAGACGGCGAGCTGGGCGGCGAGATCGGCGTATTTGGATTTGACGTGCTGGACGGTATGCTGAGCGTGGGCAATAATGAATTTTCTCCTGTTGCCAAGAATGGGGCTCCGTACCTGATACCTGGCGCGAAAATGAGAGATCATACGCTGGAAATGTCAGGAGTGGATACGGCGGATGAGATAACTCGTACGATAGAAGCACAAAGAGCATACTCGCTTGCGCTCCGGATGGTAACTACATCGGATGAAATCATGGGAACAATCAATACGTTGAGACAGTAGTGGGGTGAGATATGGCGATTAAGAAATATGAAGAGATGAATGCATTAGAACTGGATATCCTGAAAGAGATCGGAAGTATCGGCGGAGGCAATGCGGCGACCGCGTTGTCTAGTATGCTGAGCGCCAAGGTTAATATGGCGCTTCCTAGAGTAGAGATATTAGGATTTAATGAAGCAATTGAAAAAATGGGGCATCCGGAGGATGTTGTAGCGGCAATTTTTGTAGAAATGAGCGGAGAGATTCATGGCATTATGCTGTTTATCGTGCCGCAGGAATTTTCAGATGACATTCTTTTCCGGATGCTTGGAAAGACGAGAGCAGAACTCTTGGAATTGGAAGAAATCGATACTTCCGTTTTAACAGAGATTGGAAATATCGTAATTTCCTCCTATGTTACAGCATTATCATCGCTGACTAACGTGGAGGTAGAGCTGTCGGTTCCTCAATTTACTGTGAATATGCTGGGCGGGATATTGAGTGTGCCGATTGCAATGATGGGACAGCATTCAGACAGAATTATGATGGTGACAGGCGACTTCAAGATTGATGGTAAGGCCCTACATAGCAGCATGCTTCTTCTGCCGGGTGTAGAATCCCTGAATATTCTAATGAAAAAGCTGGGAGTTGAATGACAGATGGCGAAGAAAATATCAGTTGGAATAGCAGATATGAAGATTGCAAGGCAGGAAGGGGAACTTATTACCTATGCATTGGGGTCCTGTATCGGGATATCTTTTTATGATCCAATGATTAAGCTGGGGGCGCTTTTGCATATCATGTTACCCGAGAAGAGCGGTACGGATACAAATATATTAAAATATGCAGATTCCGGAATCCGGGAAACCTTGCGTAAGCTCTATGCGTTTGGAGCTATGAAAGGAAGGCTTGTAATTAAGATTGCAGGCGGTGCAAAGATGTTTGAGATGAAGGGGCCGGGAGGACTTGGCAATATTGGGGAGCGGAACGCTCAGACAGTCAAGCGAATACTGATGTTGGAAGGGTTGCGCGTTTCTGCTGAGGATACCGGCGCAAATTACGCAAGAACCATGTCGCTGGATGTGGCGACTGGCCAGGTGGCAGTCCGGACCGCGGGAAAACCAGAGAGGAAGCTTTAAAAAGCTTAAGATGTAAGCGGATTATGTCGATAAATAGGTAATAGCAGAATATAAAGGAGAAAGTGGTTATGGCTGATACAGAGATTTTATTGGAATCGGGAACGAATGAGATTGAGATAATGCAGTTTACTATCTTTGGAGAGCTGTATGGTATCAATGTAGCAAAAGTACGGGAGATTATGATGGCGGATAAGGTTAAGCCAATACCTCATTCTCATGAGGCAGTGGAAGGAATTTTTAAGCCAAGGGAAATTCTTATGACTGTAATTAATCTGCCCAAGTATCTTACAGGCGTTGTAGCCGACACAAAGGACAGAGATTTATTCATTATTACAAATTTTAATAAAATGGATATTGCTTTTCGAGTACATACGGTGGTCGGCATAAGCAGAATCTCCTGGGAAGATATTCAGAAACCGGATAAAACTATTACCAGTGGGGACGACGGCGTCGCTACGGGTATTGCGCAGTGTAACGGTAATCTGGTTACCATTCTGGATTTTGAGAAGATTGTGGCTGAGATTGCGCCGGAGACCAGCATTCAGGTAGAAGAGATTGACCGATTGGGAGACCGTATTGCACGAGAACACAGCATTCTCTTGGCGGAGGACTCCCTTCTTCTGACAAAGATGATTAAAGATTCCTTGATTCGTGCAGGATATGCGAATATCAAGAATTTTAACAATGGTAAGGAAGCGTGGGAATATCTTTTGTCCGTGAAAGATGAGCCTGATTTTGACGACCGGGCGGCGCTTTTGATTACAGATATTGAGATGCCGGAGATGGACGGACATCGCTTGACGAAGCTGGTGAAGGACGATCCGATTATGAAACGGATTCCAATCATCATTTTCTCATCCCTGATTAATGCGGAGATGAGAATCAAAGGGAAACAGCTTGGCGCAGATGAGCAGCTTTCAAAGCCAGAGATCGGGCGGCTGGTTCAGGTAATGGATAAGCTGCTGGAGGAAAGAGGGATGATGTAGCATGGAAAATTGCGTAGTTCGACAGGCGATTAAAGATATCCGAACGGATTCAATCGTAGGATATGAACTTATGGTTCAGGAAGATAAAGACAGTTTGTATAATCCAAGTACGGATAGCATAGCAGCAAATGCGATGGTATCGTTCTTGTCTGAAAATTCGGAGTGTATTTTTAAAGATAAAAAGACGTTTATGACCTTTACACCAACACTTTTATTTCGTAATACCCCTAAGATTTTTGATAAAGAGAAAGTTGTGATCCAGATTGAGGATAATATTATCGTACATTCTCTTGCATCGATTATTATAAGCAAGTATAAAGAAGAGGGATATCGTTTCGCGATCAATGATTTCCAGTTTACTCCGAAGTACTTTAGTATGTTAGAGTATGTGGATTACATTAAGTTAGATATTTCTAATAAAATGGATGAAACACAAAGGCGTTCCATTTCTAACGTCGTGGATATGGCTCATGGTTTCCAAAAAGAATTTATTGCTACCGGTGTGAATAGTAAAGAAGTTTATGAATATGCAAAGGAACTTCAAGTGGATTATGTAGAGGGGAATTATATCTCGAATACGACCATGACGAAGACCAGTAAGCTAGATTTTATGCAGGGAAATTTATATCAGCTTATTATTGAAATCACACGGGATGAACCGAATATTGAGATGCTTGAAGAAATTGTGAGCAGGGACGCATCTTTGACCTATGCGCTTCTTAAAATGGCAAATTCCGCATATTTTGCATCACATCGCGAGACTACCTCGGTTCGTCAGGCTTTGGTTAAGGTGGGGATCAATCAGCTTAAGCAATGGATTTATCTGTTGAGCTTTGAGGATAATCAGGAAGAAAATTCTTCTGAGGAACTTCTGAAGACTTCATTTATGCGTGCAAATCTTGCATCAAGGCTGGTTAAGAGACTTAAGAAATTTGTTATTACTAGTTCGGACGCATATTTATTAGGGATGTTTTCCACATTGGAATATATGATCGATGCTCCGATGGAGGAAATTCTGCAGGAAATTCCGATTGTAGAAGAGGTAAAGACAGCGTTGATTTCCAAAGAAGGTTCCGCGGGAAGATTATATGAACTCATACTCTACTATGAACAGGCTCAGTGGTCGGAAATTAAAGAGATTGCAGAAGAGCTGGGACTTCACACAAATGAGATGGCACAGATTTATATGGAGTGTGTGGAAGAAGTTAACGACATTTGGGATAATGTGGTAGGAAGTAAGGAATAGGAGCTACGTGTCGAAATCTGGCTTAAGCGATATGTGAGAAAATGAAAGACGGATGACACAGTGTAGAATAAGGAGGCGGGAGTATGGTAACGGGAGTATCCGGAATTGGGATGCCGGCACAGGCGACCGGAGTTACTATGATGATGCGTGCTTACGGAATAGGACATTACGGAGACCAACAAGGCTCTCGCGGCCAAGTGAAAGCCGAGGCGGCATCGAACGATTTTCAGGCGGCCAGAGCATCGCAGGCTCAGAGGGCAGGAGCTGTTTCTGTAGTTAGGAGAGCTTCGGACATCGGGACTCCGGTAGAACCGATCCGGCCGATTGGAGCAGTCAGCGCGGAAGGTTCAAATGGTATCAGCCAGGCGATTCCTTTTTTGAGAAAAGGGATGGATCCGGCAGAATTGGCAGTGCGGATGAGGATTCAGTATGGTGATGGAACCAGGGGTGATTCAGGTTCTTCTGATGTGAAAGGAAGCGAAGAGGAGTTATTTGGCGCAGTAGGTCCGGAGGGCGCGCAGAAAGCGGCGGAAAAAGGAGAATGTCAGACCTGCGAACAGCGGAAATACCAAGATGGCTCTAATGATGCGGGAGTTTCATATAAGACGCCGACGCATATTTCGCCGGAGCAGGCAGGTCAGGCAGTGCGCGGGCATGAGATGGAACATGTAGTTAGGGAACAGGCAAAAGCGGTTAGAGAAGACCGAAAGGTAGTCAGCCAGTCTGTAACAATGCATACAGCTATTTGTCCGGAGTGCGGCAAAGCTTATGTTTCCGGAGGAACCACGAGAACTACAACAGCAGCAACCCAGGAGCCGGAAACTGCGGTTTCTGATACGCAGGGGAAGCAGCGAAAAGGGTTTTCGGCGGTTGCGTAGCAGAGAAACCGTTGTGTACCATTATAAATATTTTATTGCAAAGTAATGAAAACTTTACATTCGAATAAATAATTAAGATGAAGGGGGTATACCTTTATGCGAAAAGGCATCAAGACAATGGTTGGAATACGTGTATTTTTTGCGCTGGTTTCTGTGCTTATGTATAGTATTCTGATTACAGTGAACATTTATGCTATTAAGGACACACAGAAGAAGAGTATTGAGGCGAATACGTTATTGTCAACAATTCAGAGCGCGGAAGTGGCGCATTATAAATGGTCCGGCGGACTTAGCAACGCGTTGTATGCAGGCGCAGAGTTTACCGGCAGTATGGATCCAACATCCTGTGTACTTGGACAGTGGGTGTATGGAAACGAGAAGCTGGAGGATTCTGAGGTAATAGCATTAAGAGACCAGATAGAACCGCTGCATAAAGAGCTTCATGAATCGGCTAGCTATGTATTGGAATTGTTAAAGACAGATCCGCAGGCGGCGCAGGAGTATTATCAGAAGACAATCCAAGGAAATTTATCTACGCTGGTAGGATTGCTGGATGAAGTGGTTGCGGAAGTAACTGCACAGAATGATGTATGTAAAGCAGATATGCAGCAGACAATTCACGTGATGCAGGTTATTTCAGGTATTTGCTTTGTTCTGGCACTTGGCTGTCTGGCAAGTCTGGTGCAATATGTACTTGCGCGTGTTGTGAAGCCTATTATTCGTATTACAGAGAAAACTAAGCCGCTTCAGGAAGGTAAACTTGAGTTGGAACTGGAGCATAAAGAAAATAATGAGATGGGAGACTTGGTAATTACGATTAAGGATTCTATGCAGTTGATTCAGAAATATGTGATGGATATTAACCGAATCATGGCGATGTTGTCATCTGGAAACTTTGATGTACATACTTCTGAAGCATATATCGGTGATTTTAAGTCGATCGAAGAATCAATTGATAGCTTTACGCATACAATATCCGGAGCGTTTGGTAATATTAATCAGGCAGAACGGCAGGTATCCGGCCATGCAGAACAGCTTTCAAGCAGCGCCCAATCATTGGCTCAGGGAGCTACTCAGCAGGCGAGCGCGGTAGAAGAGCTGTATGCAACGCTGGATGAGCTTTCAAAGAATGCAGAAAAGAACGTACGGGATGCTATGGAAGCACAGGAGAATGCACGGCTGACGGGCGAACAAGTAACAGTGAGCAGCGAGCAGATGAAACAGATGGTGGCGGCGATGGGAGATATTACCCAGGCTTCTCAGCAGATTGGGAAGATTATTGCTACAATCGAGGATATTGCGTTCCAGACCAACATACTAGCTTTGAATGCGGCTGTGGAGGCGGCGCGGGCAGGAACGGCGGGAAAAGGTTTTGCAGTTGTATCTAGTGAGGTACGTACGCTTGCTTCTCGTTCCGACCAGGCGGCAAAGGCGACGAAGGAGTTAATTGAGAACTCTGTTCAGGCAGCCGAAAGAGGAAGTCAGATTGTAAGCGAAGTATCTGAAACATTGACGAAGACACTAGAGTTGGTAGTGAAATCTAATAGTACGATTGGTACAATTGCGGAGGCTGTGCGTGGAGAGGCAACTTCTATTGCCCAGGTAACAGAAGGAATCAGTCAGATATCCGATGTAGTTCAGACTAACTCTGCAAGCAGCGAAGAATCTGCGGCGGTTAGTTCGGAGCTGTTCAATCAAGTACGGATTCTTCAGGATCAGACAAGGAAGTTTAAATTGAGATAGAAGGTAAAGGACAAAGATAAAATAAGAAGTAAGAACCGGGCATTTCTAAACTTGAAAATGCCCGGTTCTTTGTTTTCATGTTATGAACTAGTTAATGTCTTGGATTATCCTTTACGATCATACATGCTTTTGTGGCCTCAACCGTAACATCGGAAATTAAACGGTTGGTATAATAACTCATAAGCGGATCCACGGCTGCAGGGGTTGTTACTATATATTTTGGTAACAATCCGTTCATGGCGAGCGCTATCGTGTCGTTTACGCAGCGGTCACAAGTACATACGTCGAATTGACGCATGAAATAGATAATCTTATCTTTTACAATGCCCTCCATAATATTCAAACGAACAAAATCCGGTTCTGGTTCAGGCGTAGATGCGGACCCTGGCTCGATTGTAGGAGCAGCCGAATCCGAAGTCGTAGAAGTGTCCGTTGCATTGGCAGTATCCAAATGAGGAGTTGATTCCTGTATGCTTCCAGTATCTAAACCAGAGGATGATTCCGGTGTGTTTGCGGTATCTGAAATGGAAAGTGTTTCCGGACCCTTTGCCGATTGAGAAACCGGAATGGATTTAGCAACCTCATTGGAGTCTAAGCCCGGAGCATCGACTGTTTCTGAAACAGTCGTTACTTCTGGAGATACAGTTGCAGCGGCTGTAGACGTTTCTCTGGAAAGAAATGCTTCAGACGTCTTGTCTGTTTCTGGAGAAGCGGAAGTTTCCTTCTCTTTGGCAACTTCAGAAACGGCAGAAGCAGTTTCTGGTTCCGAAACAGAGAGGGTGTCTTGAATGCTCTCGGCTTCGGAAGAACCAGCCGGTTCTTCAAACTGGCTGGATAAATTGTGTTGAATCAGGTCTGCAACCGGATCTTCTTCTGTCGTATCAATGACGGAAATACCCTGCGCCGCAGTTGTAGAAGTTTGCTTTGGAGCCGCAGCTTCAGAAGTTACGTTCTTAGAACCATTTCCGGTATCTACTGTATTTGCCTCTTCGCCAGTTTCCTTCTGGGCGTCGTGTCCGGCGATAAGATTCAGAACATGGGCTGTCTTATTACTCTTTCTAGCCATATCAATTACCTCCTAGTTTCACGTGAGGTCATCTGTATTACCTCTTTGAGAAAATTCTTATAGTCTTCCGTAGGGTTGCCGGAAGGAGCGTGGTCAAAAATACTAAGACCATGCGCGGGCGCTTCCGCTACAGTAACGCTTGTTCGAACCTGCGTGTTAAATACTTGGGTTCCGGTCTGTGAAGCAACATTTTCCGCTAACTCCTTTACCTCTCTGGCAAGTAATGTACGTTTATTGAATTTGGTAAGGAGAATTCCTAGTACATTTAAATGCGGATTCACGCTCTCGCGAACGGAGCTGATTGTCTCCATAAGCTGTGTTACGCCTAATAAACTCAAAATCTCGGGAGCCATAGGTATGATCAAATGATCCGCAGCGGCATATGCGTTTACCGTAAGAACATTCAATGCAGGAGGAGTATCTATAATAATAAAGTCATAATTAGCCATTATGGGAGCAAGCGCTCGTTTTAGCAGAAGTTGTCTGTCAGGAGATGTAAAATCAAGTTCGGCGCTGCTTAATAGAATATTAGATGTAATCACATCGCAGTAATCTGTCATCTGAATTGCCGATTGAATCGGAACCTGTCCGGTTAGCACATCGTGAATCGTTTTGCAGTCTTCAATATTAAGTCCAAGACTGAACCCCAGGCTTCCCTGGGGATCTAGATCAATTGCCAGTACTTTTTTATTATAAAATGAAACCAGGCCGGCTGCCAAGGCGCTGGACGTAGTAGTTTTGCCAACGCCGCCTTTCTGATTGGTTAGTGCTATTATCGTAGCCAAAATAATTCCTCCATTCATAACGAAAACTCGAATTTAACTATTATTTAAAGTATACTATATGCCGATAAATAAGTACAGGATAAATTT
>CAJURK010000040.1:0-25008 GCA_910588745.1 uncultured Dorea sp.
CTTAAAACAGCTAATTAAGAAACAGGGGCATCATTTATAAAGTTGTAAAGTAGTGGTGGGTTATTAAACGGAACAAATTCAAGGGTTCCGTTTAATTTGACACATAGAGTTAATCGATTAACAATGCATAAACAAAGGAGGTAACGCAATGAAAAAAGGTGGAATTTACAACGCTGAACTTGCAAAGGCAGTGGGCAGGATGGGACATGGGGACATGATCTTAATCGGCGACGTGGGTTGTCCGTTTCCAAGACATACGATGACTACGTGTGTAGATCTGGCTGTCTCAGACGGGGTTCCAAAGGTTACGGACGTGATGAAAGCGGTTTTGGAGGAGCTGGTAGTAGAAAGTTATATTGTTTCGCAGGAGACCAAGGAGATCAGCCCCGAAACCTATGAAGAATTTAAGGGTATTCTGGAAAAGGAAACAAATAAGGGAAATGCGCTGACAGAGAAAACGATCCCCCATCCGGAGATGAAGGATCTCTGGCTGAACGGCGGGTTGAACGGCGAAGAGGTAAAGGTATTTGTCAGAACGGGAGAGAGATGCCCCTACTGCTATATCATCCTGGTAGCAGGCGTTGATTTCTAGGAGGATAGCGTATGGGCAGACTGGAACAGATATTTAAACAGAAAAAGCCTGTAATCGGAATGGTGCATCTGCGGCCCCTTCCCGGTTCGCCGCTTTACGATCCGGCAGGGATGGGGATGGATAAGATTATCGGGACAGCGGTGGAGGAGGCTAAGATCTTAGAGGCTTCCGGCGTAGACGGCGTCCAGGTTGAGAATATGTGGGATATTCCATATCTTCCCGGAAGAAAGATCGGGCCTGAGACGGTTGCGGCATTGGCCGTGGGAGTATACGAGGTGGCAAAGCACGTTTCCATACCCGTGGGAGCAGAGTGCCATATGAACGGGGTGGAGCAGGCGCTGGCCTGCGCGGTAGCGGCAGGAGCCCGGTGGATTCGGGTGTTTGAATACTGCAACGCATTTATTTCCCAGTCGGGATATATCGAAGCGGCCGGCGCGGAGATAGCCAGAAAGAGAAGTCAGTGGAAGGCGGAGCAAATTGCGTTTTTGTGCGATGTGAATGTAAAGCACGGGAGCCATTTTATCATCCATGACAGAAGCGTGGCGGAACAGGCTATGGACGTTGAGGCGCAGGATGGGGACGCGGTGATTGTGACAGGCTTTGATACCGGGATGCCGCCAACGGCGGAAGCAGTGACGGCCTGCAAACAGAAAACCGGCTTGCCGATCTTTTTGGGAAGCGGACTTGATCAGGGGAACGCGGCGGAGCTTCTTGCTTGTGCGGACGGCGCCATTGTAGGGAGTTATTTTAAAGAAGAAGGAAACTGGAAGAACCCGGTGGACCAGGAACGCGCCGCGGCCTTTATGAAAGAAGTCCGCAAGCTTCGGGAAAGGAAGGCATAATGGGAAAAAAGATTTTATGTATGGGAAGTATTAATATCGATCTTGTGATGTACATGGAGCGTATGCCAAAACCCGGAGAGACGGTTGTGACAGACAATTTTGCCACGTTTCCGGGAGGAAAAGGCGGTAATCAGGCGGCAGCAGCGGCGGCTTTAGGAGGCGAAGCGGCATTTTTCACAAAATTAGGAGACGACGGATTCAGCAGGGAGCTGACCGATGCGCTGAAAGACCGAAAGGTTGATATGAGCCATGTCGTCTATCTTCCGGGAGAAACTGCAGGCGTCGCTATGATCCGTGTGGACGGGAATGGGCAGAATGCGATTTCTTTTACAAACGGCGCCAACGGGAAACTGACGCCGGAAGATATCCGAAAGCATCAGGAAGTATTTGGCAAATACGATATTTTGCTGATTACAATGGAAATCCCGGCCGATACAGTTTATGAGGCAATCCGGACGGCGAAGGCAAAAGGACTTACGGTTATTCTTGACCCGGCGCCGGCGCCGGAAGGAGGAATTCCTTCAGAGATTGCAAAGATGACAGACTATGTAAAACCCAATGAGACGGAAGCGGAAGGACTTTCCGGGATTCGGGTGGAAACCATGGAGGACGCGAAGCGTTGTATGGAGCGGTTAAGAAAAATCGGCTTTCAGACGCCGATTATCACGCTGGGTGATAAGGGAGCTTTAGCCTGGAACGGCGAGGATACTTATGCGGTGGAAGGAATGCAGGTGGATCCGGTTGACTCTACCGCGGCCGGGGATATTTTTCTGGGAGCATTTGCAGCGTCTCTGGCAGACGGGAAAGGCCTTTTGGACTGTCTGGAATTTGCAAAGACGGCGGCGGCTTTAAGTACGACGAGGAAAGGCGCGCAGTCATCCATACCGACCGTGGAGGAGGTCCGTAAGTACCTATAGATAAGGAGGTGCCTCGTGAGCAGCGACACAATACTGAGCCTAGAGAAAATTGATAAGAACTTCGGTGGTATCCATGCATTGAAAGGAGTGGATTTTACACTGGAAAGGGGAGAAGTCCATGCGCTTCTGGGTGAAAACGGAGCCGGGAAATCAACGCTGATTAAGATTCTGACCGGCGTGCATAAGGCGGACAGAGGACGAATTCTGCTGCATGGAAAGGAGATTACAGTCCACGACCCGATCGATGCAAGGAGGAAAGGGATCGCCGCAATTTACCAGGAGTTAAGTTTAATCGAGTCCCTGACGGTTGCAGAGAATATTTTCCTTGGAAATGAGCCGACAAAGACTCCTCTGGGAATCTGCGACAGAGAGAAGCTGTACCGGGAAAGCGATCAGTACCTTGAGAATTTCCAGATTGCGATTGATTCCAGGAAAAAGGTTTCGGAGCTTGGGATGGGACAGAAGCGGATTGTCGAGATTGTGAAAGCGCTGGCGATTCACGCGGAAATCTTACTGCTGGACGAACCAACTACGGGAATGAGTAAGGCCGAGATTGACATTCTGTTTCAGATTATGGAGACGCTGAAAGAAAAGAAAGTTACTATGATTTATATTTCCCATTATCTGGACGAGGTGTTCCGGGTCTGCGACAGGGCCACGGTCTTTCGGGACGGGCAGAATGTTGCGGTTTACCGGGTGGCTGAAACGAATATGAATACGCTGATCAAGGCTATGATTGGCAAGGAGATCCGCGCAAAAGATGGAAACGGGAGAGGGAATGCGGAGTATGGCAAGGTGCTTTTGGAGCTTTGCGAGTACCGGACGGATCTGATGAAGGAGCCGGTATCCCTGACCCTGCATGAAGGAGAGATCCTTGGAATCACAGGGATTGTAGGCGCGGGAAAGAGTGAGCTTGCGCACAGTATATTCGGCAATGCGCTAAGAAGGAGCGGCCAGATTTGTTACCGGGAGGAGCCGGTTGCCTTGCGGTCGCCGGCCGATACAAAGAAGTGCAGAATGGCCTTTGTTCCGGAAGACAGGAAATCACAAGGATTGTTTCTTGAAGATACGGCGGCCGATAATATGCTTTTGGTAAGTTTGGAAAAACTCCGAACCGCGCTTGGAACGGTCAGTTCGCGTAAAAAGAAGGAGGCTGCGGACGAGATGGGAAGTAAACTGAAGCTTTCGCCCTTAAAGACGCAGCTTCCGGCAAAAAACTTTTCCGGCGGGAATCAGCAGAAGATTGTGATTGGAAAATGGCTGTCGATGGAACCGGAGATTATCCTGATGGACGAGCCTACCAGAGGGATTGACGTGGGGGCTAAATCAGAGATTTACCAGATCATAAAGGAGCTGGCGGCGGATCATAAGGGACTTCTTATTTTCTCGTCGGAGTTTGAGGAGCTTATCAGTCTTTGCGACAGGATTCTTGTCTTGTACAAAGGGAAAATCACAGGGGAAGTATTGGCGGAAGACGCGACAAATGAGAAACTGCTTTCTCTTGCGTTAGGAGGGACGATGGATGGAAAAGAAATGGAAGAAGCTATTGAGCGGTGAAATAGGGCTGTTGATGATACTGATGATATTGTGCGTGGTGTTTGCGTTTGCTTCTCCCTATTTCTTAAAGCAGCAGAACCTCTTAAATATCACGAGGCAGGTATCGATTGTGCTGATTGTGGCAATGGGGATGCTGGGAGTTGTGCTGGTAGGTGAGATCGATCTTTCCGTAGGTTCTAGCGCGGCGGTGGCTGGAGTTGCCTGCGCGTACGCGCTCCAGAAAACGGAATCTACCTTTGCGGGAATACTGGCGGCGCTTGCAGTAGGAGCTTTGATTGGATTGCTAAACGGAAGCTTGGTGGTATATGGGAAAATCCCTTCGTTTATTGTGACGCTTGCGACCATGGGGATCCTCAGGGGAGCGGCCATGGTCTGGACCAACGGGAAGCCGGTTTCTAATCTGCCCTCAGAGTTTTCGGTATTTGGTTCGGGTTACGTATTTGGCATGATTCCCATGGCGACCATCATATCGATTGCATTGATGCTGCTCTTCTATGTGTTCCTGCAGAAGACAAAGCACGGGGTATATATTAAGGCAATCGGCGCAAACAGCGAGGCGGCAGTATTGTCTACGATTCCGTTGGCGAAGTATAAGCTTTTGGTGTTTTTGTTTTCCGGGGCTATGGCGGCCATGGGCGGTGTGATCAGCACTTCAAAGCTGTTGTCGGCGCAGCCTACGGCCAGCAGCGGTTTGGAAATGGACGTGTTATCCGGCGTAATCTTAGGCGGGGCGTCGCTGTCCGGCGGAGTCGGAACGGTAATCGGGGCTTTTATCGGAACTTTAATCATCGGCGTGATTAATAACGGACTGAATCTGCTAAACGTCAGTTCCTACTGGCAGCAGATTGTAAAGGGAATCATTATTGTTGCGGCAGTATTGATTAAAAAGGGAGAAAAAAACAAATAAGTATGAAAAAGATAGGAGGAAAACAGAATGAAAAAGAGATTATTGGCAGTATTGCTTACCGTTACGATGCTGGGCGTATCGCTTGGGCTTAGCGGATGCGGCAGCGAACCGGCAGGAGAAGAAAAAGAGACCGGCGCTAAGGAAGGGACGGGGGAAGAAGAAAAAGCGTATACCATAGGCTTTTCCGTATCTACACTGGATAATCCGTTTTTTGTTACAATGGCGGACGCCGCAAAGGCGGAGGCAGATAAGCTGGGAATTTCACTGGAAACATTGGACGCGGAGGATTCTTCCGAGACACAGCAGCAGCAAATCGAAGATTTCATCATGAAAGAGGTGGATTTGATTGTAATCAATCCGGTAGATTCGGACGCGATCGGCACTTCCGTAATCGCGTGTAACGACGCAAAGATTCCGGTTATTACGGTAACGAGGGCTTCCAATGACGGCCAGGTAGTACAGCATCTGGATATAGATAATTATGAGGCGGGTATGCTGGACGCCCAACAGGTAATCAAAGATCTTGACGGAAAGGGGAAAATTGCGGTTCTGGAAGGAATCCCCGGAGCTACTTCCACTAACGACAGACAGGCCGGATTTGAAGAGACGTTAAAGAAGGACGCGCCGGATATGGAAATTGTAACTTCACTGACGGCAAACTATGACAGGGAAGAGGGCGCAAGCGTTACCGAGGATATTCTGCAGGGCAATCCGGATCTTAGCGCAATTTATGCTCACAACGACGAGATGGCGCTGGGCGCGGTAAGAGCCGTTTCATCAGCGAAAAAGCTGGATTCCATTAAGATTTACGGCATTGACGCGACGGAGGACGCACTGGCGGCAGTTGATAAGGGCGAGATGGCGGCCACTGTCCAGCAGCAGCCGGATCTGCAGATTCAGACGGCCCTCCAGAACGCAGTAAAATACCTGGATGGAGAAAGCCTGGAGGAATTAGTAAATATTCCTTTGAAGCTGATTACGAAATAGAAATCCGCTAGAACTCACCGAAATTTTTCGCAAATTGGGTTGACAAACCTCTTTTACATGGGATACTTCTGCCTTTGACAGTTGGTAAAATAAAGAATCGCTGTAAGCCGTATGGTTACTGGGTTACAGCGATTTTTGCCATTGTCAAAAACTATGGTAATTTTGAGCTATACGAGCTGGATTTGACAGGTACTTCGGAGATAGGAAAGAGCCGGTAACACTGTTGAGTCAAATATCTATGCAAGCATGTCTGCTTGGCTCGTTGCTTCGCGGGAATAAAAGGATTGTAAAAGATTCCTCCTATTGCTTCAAATTTTCAGGGAAATCGGTTATACTTTTTCTTAAGTATAGCTGATTTTCTTTTATTTGGGGAAAATCGCTGTGAGAAAGAAGGGTGGAAGTATGGGGATCTATGTGAATCCAGGGAATTTGCCATTTAGGGAAGCAGTAAGTTCGCAGATTTATTTGGACAAAAGTGAATTAATCCATTATACCAATAGTGTCCTGAAAACACATCGGAAGAATATCTGCCTCAGTCGTCCGCGGCGTTTTGGGAAATCGATGGCGGCGGACATGCTGGCGGCATATTACAGCAAGGGCTGCGATTCCAGGGAATTGTTTGAGGGTTTGAAGGTGTCTTGCGAGAATCCGGATTCAACGGGTGGGATTTGGGAAGGTGGAACGAAACAGAGCGAAGCATACAGGGCAAATCTGAATCAGCATAACGTGATTCGGTTTGATGTCCAAAGATTCCTTTTTGATGAATCCCATGTTTCGATTTTTATCCGAAAAATCCAAGAGGTGATTATAAAAGAATTGGAAGCTGAATTTGGAGAATACTTTGATCATTCATATGATCAGTATGGACTGCCCGGCACTTTAGAACAGATTTTTGCCAATACGGGAGAAGGTTTTGTTTTTATCATTGATGAGTGGGATTGTGTGTTTCGCCTTGCAAAGGATGATACAGAGATACAGAAAAAATACCTTGATTTTCTGAGAGGATTGTTTAAAGGTTCCGGATATGTAGAATTGGCGTATATGACGGGGATCCTTCCGATAAAAAAATATGGGGAGCATTCGGCGATTAATATTTTTGACGAATATTCTGTAACTGATCCAAAAAATATGGGGGAATATTTTGGATTTACGGAGAAAGAGGTACGGGAGCAGTGTAAAAGATATCATGCTGATTTCGCGGAGATGAGGAAATGGTATGATGGATATCAGATAGGAAGCTTTCACATCTACAACCCAAAATCTGTTGTGGATGCGTTGACTTGGAATAAGTTTAAGAGCTATTGGACAGGTACAGAGACATATGAAGCATTAAAGGTTTATATAGAGCGGAACTTTGACGGGCTCAAAGAAGCGGTTGTGGAGATGCTGGGCGGAGGGCAGTGCAAGATTGATCCGACTACATTTCAAAATGATATGACCACATTTCATATGAAGGATGATGTGCTGACTCTTTTGGTACATCTTGGATATTTGACATATGATGAACAAACGGATAATGTGTTTATCCCAAATCAGGAGATTGCCCAGGAGTTTATGCGGGCTGTAAAAGTCGGCGGATGGGGCAGTCTTATGGAAGCGCTGAACCGCTCGGAAGAACTATTGAAAAGTACCTGGGCGATGGATGCAGACGCTGTGGCAAAAGGCGTGGCGAATGCCCGCAAAGATATGGCTTCAATTCTTCAATACAATGATGAGAATTCAATGGCCTGTGCGTTATATGCTGCCTACTCTGCAACGCGGGCTTATTATGCAAAGCCAATCAGGGAATTGCCAACTGGGAGGGGATTTGCGGATGTAGTTTATTTGCCGTTGAAAAATGCGGATTGCCCTGCACTTTTGATCGAATTGAAATGGAATAAATCCGCAGAAGGAGCAATCCGCCAGATAAAAGAAAAGGGTTATGCTGACTGGGTCAAGAGTTATACAGGGGATATTCTTCTGGTGGCGGTGAATTATGATAAGAAGAGAGATATTCATGAGTGCATCATTGAAAAGTATAGGAAAGAGTAAGCTAATCGAAAAAAGGATAGAAGGATTACAAAAGAGCTTCCTTCAAATTGGACATATCCCGACATACAGCCCCAATTACTAAAAGAAGCGGAGCGCAGGGGAATTTAGTAATTGGGGCAGGGGATTTTATGTGTGGAACTATTGAAACGGGACGGATGAAGGTGCGAGGTGTTATCTTATGGGAAAACGGCGGCTGATGATAGCGATCATAGTAGTATGTGTGTGTATTTTGGATTTTATTACCAGAATACGTCCCCGGAACGCCTGCCGGATCAGTTGGATGTGAAAGAGTATGGGGTCATCGTGACCAGAGAACTCCGCCAGGGACTTTTGCTTCCGAATCTGGAAGGTATAGATACGGTTGAGGAGCAGATTGCGATTGCAAAGCAGAAAGCTGGATTAAACCGTGGGAGGATGCAAAACTAGCGCGGTTTAAGGGGGTCAGGCATCATTGAGCGGATAGGGGCGGCTCTATGCAGCATAGGTTGTTATCTTTTCAGTGGGAAGTGTTATAAAAGAATTAAGGGAAAAGAGAAAGCTGACGCAAAAGGAGCTTGCAGACAAAATTAGCGTGAGCAATAAAACGGTATTAAAATGGATAATATGAATTTCCCATAGTTAAAGAAACCACACTAAATATGACGAAATTACGCTTATACAGAACCGCAAAAGATAGAAAGGCTTGATGTAAGTCATAGCTACTGCATTGAGCCTTTTTCTTTCCCACATTATCTCTAATTCCTGTCTAATATCTATAAGCTATCTATAACGATGAATGGAATTTTTAATGAATGGAATTTTTCGCAAATTGGGTTGACAAACCTCTTTTACATGGTATAATTATTTAGGTGTGAATAGGGGTGATTTTATGTTATTGAACCTATCAGACGTTCTGGGTGAACAACATAAGACGATCGAGAGAGAGATTCCGGTGGAGATGGATTTTGTTGTACATGAGACATTTTCTTACCCAATCTTGTCGAAGGAGCCGCTTTTACTGAAGGTCGAGCATATAAAAGACAGAGAATTACTGATTACCGGGAAAGGCAGGCTGGTCTTGGAGATTCCTTGCGACAGGTGTTTAGAACCTGTAAAGACGGAATTGACGCTTGATTTTTGTAAGAATGTGGATCTGGATGCGTCAGATGGTGAACAGCCGGAAGAATTAGACGAGACCAATTATATTGACGGGTATGAACTCGATGCGGAGCAGCTCCTTCGCAACGAGGTACTAATAGGGTGGCCGACGAAGATTCTATGCGTGGATGACTGCAAAGGCATCTGCAGCGTATGTGGTCAAAACCTGAACAAAGGAACCTGTAGCTGTGAAGATACAGGCCTTGACCCTAGAATGTCAGTTATCCGCGACGTATTTAAGAATTTTAAGGAGGTGTAACCTATGTCAATTTGTCCAAAGAATAAATCTTCTAAAGCAAGAAGAGATAAGAGAAGAGCGAACTGGAAGATGAGCGCGCCGAATCTTGTAAAGTGCAGCAAGTGCGGCGAGCTGATGATGCCTCACAGAGTTTGCAAGTCTTGTGGATCTTACAACAAAAAAGAAATTATCGCAATGGATTAATCAAAGCAGACGAAAGGGTTTCCGAAGATCATCGGGAACCCTTTTTTGACGGCTTTTTTTATGTAAGGAGGGTCTGTAATTTAAAAATCCGTAGATTCGCGGATAATGAGTTCCGTATCTAAAATAAACCGCTGCGGCAGCTTGGAGGGGTCGGCGATCATGGACAGAAGCTGCGTGCAGGCCATAAAGCCCATATCGTGCTTCGGCTGGTTGATGGTGGTGATGTTCGGCGTAGTCATAACGGAGATGTCGATGTTGTCAAAACCAGCTACCATAATGTCCTGGGGAACCCGGTAACCTTCTAAGGCGCAGGCTCTTAAGGCGGCGGCCGCCATGATGTCGGATACGCAGAAGATGGCGTCGGGCAGCACGGCGCTTTTGAGCAATGCGGAAATAGCGGGAACGGCAGTGCTGAAATTACCGTCAGGTACCGTGACGATATGGGAAGGATTTACGGCGATGCCCGCCTGTTCTAATATGTCTTGGTAACCCTGGAGACGCAGCTTCGCGTAGGTATAGCGGGCCGGGTCGCAGTTCACAAGGGCGATGTTTTTTCGTCCGGTTGTCAGGATATAACGCAGCATTTTTCTGGTAGCTTCTAAATTGTCAATCGTAATATAAGAAATGTCGTTTACCTCGTTGAATTCACTGCATTGAACCAGAGGAGTGCGCATCTTTAACTGTTCGAGTACTTCAGTATCTAGCTTTTGCATGATCACAACGCCGGAAATGTCGGATTGGCTAATAAAATTCGTAATTTGGTGAATATTAAATTTTGACAGGGTTTCATTCACGATCAATAGCTGGCAGCTATGTTTATTTGCAGCGTCCTGGATGCCTAATACAATATCCGTGTAAAAGGGGTTGTTAAATACGGGTACAATTGCGAGAATGCGCATGTCGTGGGTGATAGGGGCAATGGCGTCCGGAAGGATTCCGCCTAATTCTTCAATTGCGTGGTAGATGATTTTCAACGTCGCATGCTTGACGAGATGAGGTTGTTTCAAAGCCCGTGAAATGGTTGAAACAGATAGCCCGGTTTTCTCGGCTATTTTCATGTAAGGGATATTCGATTTGTTCATGAGATATGTTCTCCGTTTAAAATTATGATATGTCTTATATAATATAGGATTCAAATTTCTGCGTCAAGCAATAAAAAGAAATGAAATGAAAAAAATGTATTAAAATGAAAAATCATAAATTAGTAAATAAAATCAATATGGAAAAAATACACAAGATAAATCGTTTTTGTGAATTGATATAAGGGTAAATTAAATAATATTTTCTCGCAAAAATGAAAAACTAATGAAAAAATTTCTGAAAATGAATGAAAACTAATGAAATATTTCATTGACAATTAATAAACAAAATGCAATAATGTGTATAACAAAATAAGTACAGCAACATTGGTTGCGGAAGGAGGAGAATTATGAAAAATATCAAGAAAATTCTGGCAGTTTTACTTGCCGGAGCAATGCTGGTTTCGCTGGCTGCCTGTTCATCCGGAAACGATGGGAAAGAAGAGACAAAACCCGCGGAAGAGGATGCGGGAGAAGAATCGGCCGACAGAGTAAAGATCGGTTACATTTCGCCCGGACCAGACACCTGGTATCTGCGTGCGGAAGAAGGCGCGAAGTGGGCTTGCGAAAAGGCGGGAGCTGAATTTTTGTCGGTAAATTCTAACCGTGATTCTGAGCAGGAGCAGACCAACATCAATTATCTGATCGACGAGGGCGTTGACTGCATCGTTATCCTGTCCTGGAACGAAGCGGGCTGCGTAGCCGCTGCTGAAAAGTGTAAAGAAGCCGGCATTGGCTGCGTGGTGTTTGACGCCTGCGGCGTTATGAAGAATCATGACGTTGATATTGCGGCTTCCGTAGATTTTGACTGGCAGAGCATGGGCGGCACCTATGTTGACTGGATGAACGATACATATCCGGGAGAGGATTATGTATTCATCAACGGAACGGTTGACAGCGTCGTATGTCAGACTGTCGAGGCCAGCTTAAAACAGGCGACGGCTGACTCCGGCAAGATGGAGTGCTTAGATATCCGATACGGAGAATATGACCCTGAAAAAGCGGCGAATGAAGTGGAAGACCTTGTGAATTCTGATCTGGATTTCTCTATTATCGGCGTCATCAACGAAGACTGCGCGGCTGCAATTATCACACGTCTTCAGGATTTGAAGGTGGCGGATCAGTATCATGTATTTGCGCAGAACGGTTCTGAGACAGGCGCAGAGCTGATGAAGGCAGGTTCTCTTGAATTTACGATTGCATCTTCGCCGGGATTGGAAGGAGCGGTTGCGGTATTTGCGGGAATTGACGCTGTGAATAATGACAAAGAGCCAAATCAGTTTATTGACTGTCCAATTGCTTCCGTAACGCCGGATAAAGCGGATGATCCGGAAGCCATCATTTCCTGGTCTGTTGACGAGGAAGCGTGGACATCCATTATTAAAGAGAGCTTTTCTGACTATGCATACTTTTTCTAATACAACGAATATTTGACTTAGAAAGGAAGGGGCTATCGGAAAATGATACCTTTGCCCAATATATTGTCTGTTCAATTTGAGAGCGCGGCAACGTATTGCGGGTAAATTACATTTCCCGAAAGCCCCTTCTCCAATATTATGGTACTGGGATTAGGGAGCAGGAAACGCGGGGCAATCCTTGTATCGTATCCAATATATTAGGAGAGATGGTGAGGCTATGGATAAATTATTGGAACTGGAAAATATCTCGAAATCATATTCAGGAGTTGAAGTATTAAAGGACGTAACAATTGATTTATCAGAAGGCGAAGTGCTGTGCTTTGTAGGAGAGAACGGAGCCGGGAAATCTACGCTGATCAAGATTATTTCCGGCGCCATATGGCCGGACGGCGGAACGGTCAGATATTTTGGGAAAGAGTACGAAAAGCTTCATCCAAGGAAGGTGATCGACCTTGGAATAGCGACGATTTATCAGGAGATTGATCTGGTGGATAATCTGACGGTGGCGGAGAATATATTTTTAGGCTGCGAGCTGAAAAACAAGTTTGGCTTTATCGACGCAAAAGGACAGGAGCGGCAGGCGGACGAATTGATTGAAAGACTGAATCTGGACGCGATTCGAGGCAGTATGCTTCTGGCGGATCTTTCAACAGCCCAGAAACAATGCGTACAGATTATAAAAGCGCTGAAAAATGATGCGAAAATCCTGATTTTGGATGAGCCTACGGCTTCATTGGGAGATAAGGAGACGAAGGCGTTGCTTGAACTGGTAAAGCATTTATCCGGTCAGGGGATGGGGATTATCTATATTTCTCATTTCATTGAGGAATTGTTTGAAATCGGGGATACGCTGCTGATTCTAAAGGACGGCAGGCAGACGGCGGTAAGAAAGACGAAGGAAACCACGCCGGAGCAGGTGATTCACGATATGATTGGGCGCGACGCGGCGAGTTTCTATCAGAGAGAATATTTTGAGATTGGAAACAGAGTTTTAAGGGCAGAGCATTATGCGAACCGGCACACAGTTCACGACGTGAGTTTTGAAATGAGGTCAGGGGAAGTGTTTGGCTTCGGCGGTCTGGTGGGCGCGGGCAGAACGGAACTGGTAAGGATGATTTACGGAGCGGACGCCAAATTAGACGGGAAATTATATCTGGATGACAGAGAACTTACTCCGCACAGCCCAAAGGACGCGATCCGAAAAGGTGTGTTTATGATTTCGGAGGACAGAAAAGGAGAGGGTCTTCTTACGCTGCGGTCGGTGAAAGAGAATATTATGATTACCCATAATGAAGAGAAGGAATGGATCCGGCTTAAAAGGGAATCCAAGCAGGTGGAAGAAAGTATTGATACGTTCGGCATCAAGGTACCCAGCCAGAATGCGGAAGTAACAAACTTATCGGGAGGCAATCAGCAGAAAACGATTATCGCAAGGTGCGTGATGGATCCGGGAGACGTGTATATATTCGACGAGCCTACGAAGGGCGTGGATGTGGGCGCGAAAGAGGAGATCTATAAGCATATTTTATCGCTTGCGAAGGAAGATAAGTTTGTAATTCTTATTTCTTCGGATATGCCGGAGCTGCTCTCTATGAGCGACCGGATCGGCGTTATGTGCGGAGGGAAGCTTTCCTGTATTTTGAATGCGAAAGAGACGACAGAGGATGAACTTATGAGAAAGTATTTGGGATTTTCGTAGACTGATTTTGGAGGGACATTATGGAAGATAAGAAAAAGAACAAGTCAAGAGTGTTGAAATTGCTGACGTCGCAGCCGTTTATTCTTTTTGTTTTTATTATACTGGTGGCTGTAGTTACCAACTCCATCAACAGCAAATTTCTCACATGGGGAACCATCAACAGTATTCTGGGGCAGGCGGCCGGACTAGGGCTTGTGTCGGCGGGCGCTACGGTTCTTGTTATATCAGGCCATTTTGATATTTCTACCGGCCGGATGGTAGGGCTTTCTATGTGCGCTATGGCGATTATGCTGAACGCAGGGATGAATCCGGCGGCGGTATCGCTTCTGGGTATTCTGATCTGTGTGGCGTGTTCCGTGTTTAACGGCGCTGTAGCCATTGCGTTTGGAGCGCCGTCCTTTGTGGTAACCCTTGCTACCCAGAATATTTATTACAGCATCGCATTGCTTTTGACCAACGGATATATGCAGACCCTTTATGGGAAATACAGAACGCTTGCGTCCCATAATCTTTTCGGGGTATTTCCGCTGATTTATCTCATCTTAATTCTGGGGTTTGTAGCTATTTATGTGCTGCTTAAGCATACGAGGACGGGACGCCATGTCTATGCCATCGGAACAAATGAGCGCGCCGCTTATATTTCCGGTGTAAATATTAAGTTCAGCAAGCTGAAATTTTTCCTGATCAGCGGCGTGCTGGTTGGGATAGCAAGTATGCTGATGCTCTCAAGGATCAGCGCCGCGCAGGCGACGACGGGGTATGGAATGGAGACGGAGGCGATCGGAGCGGTTGTCATCGGCGGATCCTCGATCAACGGAGGAAAAGGAGGCGTTGTGGGTACGTTTATGGGTGTGATTCTTTTAAGTATGATATCTACAGCGATTAATATGCTCCACATTAATGCCTTTTATGAATATATGGTATACGGGATCGTGATTTTGCTTGCATTGGCAATCACTGCAATACGCAACTATACGGTACAAAAGCAGAACGGCTGATAGGCCGGGAAACGGAGGGAGATTGGATGTATCATATTGGAATGACGCAGTGGATCGTAGGAAATGAGCCGCTGGAGGTGAGTTGTGCGAGGCTTAGGCGCTGCGGCTATAATGGAATAGAATTTGCGGCGGAGCCTTATGACCTGGAGCCGGAAGAATGCCTTGCTCTCATGAAGCAGTATGGGCTGAACTGCAGGTCGCTGTGCGGGATTTTCGGAGAAGACAGGGATCTAACCTCGGGCGGAGAGGCAGGGGAGCGGGCGGTTCAGTATATAAAAGACAGCGTGGACTTTGCAAAAAAGGTAGGGGCTGGAATTATGATTGTAGTTCCGTCTCCGGTAGGAAGGACGGTGAAGCCGGAAGGGATTTCCATTGAGAAGTTAACGGAACAAGCGGTGAAACATGTAAGGCGGGCGGCGGACTATGCGGAAGAACAGGGCGTAAAGCTCGCGATTGAGGCAATTAACCGGTATGAAACCTACTTTGTTAATACCTTGTCAAAGGGAATGGAGTTTGTAAAAGCTGTGAATCATCCGGCAGTCGGTATTATGGCGGATTTGTTTCACATGAATATTGAGGAAGCAAGCATTCCGGACAGCCTGCTTATGATTCGGGAGTATCTTCTCCATGTGCATATTGCGGATAATACCAGAGAGGCGGCAGGCATGGGGCATACCGATTTTAAGGAAGTACTCCGGGTGTTAAACCGGATCGGTTATGAGGGATCTCTTACGATGGAATTTATGTACCGGCTGGCAGATCCTTATAGCGCGGTGGAAGTAAGCACCCAGACGGGACGGATGGATCGATATGCGAAACAGGCAATTGATTTTATCCGGGCAGCAGAGGAAAGTATAAGAGATTTTGAAATTGAGGAGGTTTTGTCATGATAAACGCAGGGATTATAGGATGCGGAAAGATTGCGCAGGTACGGCATATTCCGGAATACGAGGCGAATGAACATGCCAGGCTGATTGGATTTTATGATGTAAACAAAGAGCGGGCAAAAGAACTTGCAGAGAAGTGCGGCGGGAAAGCGTACGATTCTTACGAGGAGCTTTTGGCGGATCCGGCGATTGACGCGGTATCGGTGTGCGCGGCAAACAGCGTCCATGCGGAGATTACGATCAAGGCGCTGAAGGCCGGCAAGCATGTGCTTTGCGAGAAACCGATGGCGGTTACATTGGCCGAATGCGAGGCAATGGCAGAGACGGCGGCAGAGACTGGGAAAATTCTGATGATCGATCAGAATCAGAGGCTGGCAGCAGCGCATGTAGAGGCAAAACGGATGATTGACGAAGGCGTAATCGGAGAGGTTGTCACGTTCCGGACTACGTTCGGTCACGGCGGCCCGGAAACTTGGAGCATAGACCCGGGAAAGAATACTTGGTTTTTTGACAAGAAAATAGCGGCTATGGGAGCCATGGCGGATTTGGGAATCCATAAGACGGATTTGATCCAATTTCTGACTTCCCAGCAGGTGGTTGAGACGACGGCAAGGCTTTTAACGCTGGATAAGAGGGATGGAGAAGGAACGTTGATTAGCGTTGATGATAATGCCTTTTGTATTTACCGGCTTTCCGGCGGAGCGGTGGGAACCATGACGGCTTCCTGGACCCATTACGGAGCGGAGGATAACTCTACGGTTTTGTATGGAACCAAAGGAATTATGAAGATTTACGACGATCCGGTACATACCATCGTAGTTACAGAAAAAGACGGAACCCGAAAAGAATATGATTCCGGCGCCATTCAGACAAATGATAACCAGACCAGTTCCGGTATTATTGACTTGTTTGTGGACTGTCTGATGGAGGGAAGAGAGCCGGAAATCTCAGGAGCGTCTGTCCTGCAGGCTATGCGCGCCGTATTTGCCAGCATTGAATCTTCCGAAAAAGGCTGCAGGGTTCTTGTGAACCAGAAAAAATAGAGAGGAATGGATGAAGGTATGAAAATAGGATTTATTACTTCAATTCTTGATGATTATAATTATGAAGAGATGATCGACACGGCATCTGAACTTGGATTTTCCTGCGTGGAAGCAGCTTGTTGGCCGGTAGGAAACGCAGAGAGAAGGTATGCGGGAGTTTCCCATATCGACGTAGGGCGCGTGATAGAGGAGGAAGCTTACCGGAAACATATTCTTGATTATGCGAGGGAAAAGCAAATTACAATTTCCGCCCTAGCCTACTATCCTAATACCATGGACGGGAACCCGGAAAAGAGGAACGAGAATATACGGCACTTAAAAAAGGTAATAAAGGCCTCCGCCCTTCTGGGAGTTTCCATGACGACGACATTTATTGGAAGAGATCAGAATAAGACGCTGGAAGAAAATCTAGAGCTGTTCGATGCAATATGGCCGGACATTATCCGGTACGCCGAAGAACATCAGGTGAAAATAGGGATTGAAAACTGCCCGATGCTGTTTGGGCCGGAACAGTGGCCCGGGGGACAGAACCTGATGACCACGCCGGTCATCTGGCGGGAGTTGTTTGAGCGGATTCCCAGCAAGAACTTCGGACTGAACTTTGACCCCAGCCACTTTGTATGGCAGGGTCTGGATTACATTCGTCCCATCTACGAATTCCAGGATAAAATGTTTCATATCCATTTCAAAGATATGAAAGTCCGGAAGGAAAAACTTGCGGAATGCGGCATCATGGCATATCCCTTAGATTATATGACCCCAAAGATTCCCGGCCTTGGGGACGTAGACTGGGGCAAATTCATATCCGCGCTGACCGATATCGGCTACGACGGATACGCCTGCGTCGAAGTAGAAGACCGCGCGTTTGAAGGCAGCCGGGAAAAAGTAAGAAAGTCCTTAGAACTGTCCAAACGCTATTTAGAACAGTTCATCTAACGGGTGTAAACTTCGCGGTTTCCCGTACTAAGGCCCCAGAGCCTTAGTACGGGAAACCTCAAACTCTCTTTTTTTAAGATTTTATTGATTTTTCATGCAATGTCTAGTAGAATTATCCATATAATACCGGGAGGAAGCGAAATGTCAGAGATTACAGGAGTGGCGCTTGACGCCATGGGCGGGGATCACGCCCCGGCCGAGATGGTAAAAGGCGCCGTAGACGCGATAAACAAGAGCAAGCAGGTGAAAATATTCCTGGTTGGAAGAGAAGAAACCGTTCAGAGCGAGCTTGAGAAGTATACTTATGATAAGGACCGTATCCAGATAGTGAACGCCACAGAAGTAATTGAGACTGCAGAGCCGCCAGTGAACGCTGTCCGCCGCAAGAAGGATTCTTCTATAGTAGTGGGGATGAAGCTGGTAAAGAGCGGCGAGGCGGATGCATTTGTCTCAGCGGGGAACTCCGGGGCCATACTGGTAGGCGGACAGACTCTGATCGGACGGATCAAGGGAATTGAGAGACCGCCTCTCGCACCGCTGATTCCAACTGCAAAAGGAGTATCGCTGCTGCTTGACTGCGGCGCGAATGTGGACGCAAGGCCTTCGCATCTGGTTCAGTTTGCAAAGATGGGTTCTATCTATATGGAACACGTAATAGGCGTAAAGAAACCGAAGGTCGCGATTGTCAACATAGGCGCTGAGGAAGAGAAGGGCAATGCCCTTGTAAAGGAGACGTTTCCTCTGCTGAAAAAACTGACGGATATTCATTTTACCGGAAGTATTGAGGCCAGAGATATTCCTTACGGTAAGGCGGATGTGATTGTGTCTGAAGCATTTGCCGGGAATGTGATCCTGAAGCTGTACGAGGGTCTGGGAGCCGTGTTGATTGGCAAGATTAAAGAAGGCATGATGTCTACTCTGCGCAGTAAGATTGGCGCGCTTCTTGTGAAGCCGGCCTTAAAAGAAACGCTGAAGCAGTTTGACGCAACCGAGTATGGCGGCGCGCCGCTTCTGGGACTTAGGGGACTGGTCGTAAAGACCCATGGAAGCGCCAAGGCGAAAGAGATTTCCAATTCAATTATTCAGTGTATTACATTCAAAGAACAGCAAATCAACGAAAAGATTATGACATGTATTCAGACGGAATCAGGTTCCGGTGAATAAACGAATTTGAAAAAGGAGAAATGGATATGGAGTTTGAAAAATTGCGTGAGATTATTGCAGATGTGATGAGTATTGAGCCAGATGAGATTACGGAGGACGTATCGTTTGAAAATGATCTGGGAGCGGATTCATTGGATCTTTTTCAGATAGTAATGGGAATTGAGGATGCGTTTGATATTGAAATTGAAACAGAAGAGGCAGAGAAGATTGTTACCGTAGGAGACGCGGTAGAACAGATTAAAAACGCTGTAAATTAGGGAATATAGGAAAAAGCCCGATTGCGGGCTTTTTCTGTTGTGCAGCAGTTTGTATAAAGGTTAAAAAGCAAATATATAAGTATAGAAAAAGGATAGGGCGAACGATTATGAGTCGGGATTTAAAACTACTGGAACAACAGATTGGCTATGAATTTACTGATTTTAGCCTTCTTCGCCGGGCAATGGCGCATAGTTCCTATATCAATGAAAAGCATCTGCCGAAATATGAATGTAACGAAAGGCTGGAGTTTTTGGGGGATGCGGTGCTGGAAATTGTTTCCAGTGAATTTCTGTTTTATGAGCATGATAAGCTGCCGGAGGGAGAATTGACGAAGATTCGCGCAAGCATGGTGTGCGAGCCGTCTCTTGCATACTGCGCAAGGCAGATCGGACTGGGAGATTACCTGCTGCTTGGAAGAGGAGAAGAAGGTACGGGAGGACGAAAGAGGGAATCCATTACCTCGGACGCGCTTGAGGCGCTGATCGGGGCGATTTATATCGATGGTGGTTTTGCTAATGCAAAAGAGTTTATTCACAAATTTGTGCTGAATGATATGGAAAATAAAAAGCTCTTTTATGATAGCAAGACTATCTTACAGGAACTGGTACAGGCGAATTTCACAGAGGCGGTTTCTTACCGTCTGCTGGCGGAGGAAGGACCTGACCATGATAAGACGTTTGTGAGCGCCGTCTATATCGGAGAAAAGGAATATGGACGGGGACGGGGAAGAACGAAGAAGTCGGCGGAGCAGGAGGCGGCTTATCAGACGATCCTCCTGCTGCGCGAGAATAATGTGAAGTAGGTGCTGTATGTATTTAAAAAGCATAGAGGTGCAGGGGTTTAAGTCCTTTGCACACAAGATTGTATTTGATTTCCACAATGGGATTACAGGCATCGTAGGCCCGAACGGAAGCGGCAAGAGTAATGTGGCGGATGCGGTTCGGTGGGTTTTAGGCGAGCAGCGGATCAAGCAGCTCAGAGGCGGAACGATGCAGGACGTTATCTTTTCAGGAACAGAGAACCGGAAACCGTTAAGCTATGCATATGTGGCGATTACCCTGGACAATTCCGACCATCAGCTTGCTATCGACTATGAGGAAGTTACCATTGCAAGAAAGCTGTACCGTTCCGGGGAGAGCGAGTATTTGATTAACGGCAGCGCCTGCAGGCTAAAAGACGTAAACGAGCTGTTTTACGATACCGGAATCGGTAAGGAGGGTTACTCTATTATCGGGCAGGGACAGATTGACCGGATATTAAGCGGAAAGCCGGAGGAGAGAAGGGAGCTTTTTGATGAAGCGGCGGGAATTGTCAAATTCAAGCGCCGGAAAAATATGTCTTTGAAAAAGCTGGAAGATGAGAGACAGAACCTCCTGCGCGTAAATGATATCCTCTCGGAGCTGGAGAAGCAGAGGGAGCCTTTGGAGCGTCAGGCAGAGACGGCAAAGGAGTATCTGAAGAAGAGGGAAGAGCTGAAAACTTACGATATTAATATGTTCCTTTTAGAAACGGCCAGGCTGAAAGAACAGATCCAGGATATTCAGGAGAAGCTTGCCGTGACAAAGGAAGAGCTTGAAAGAGCGTCCGCCGATTATGGCAATATGAAAGAGGAATACAATGCAGTGGAAGAGCAGCTTGACAGCATTGATGATTCGATTGAGCATTATAAGTCGAAGCTCAATGAAACCAATCTGTTAAAGCAGCAGCTTGAAAATGAAATTGCCTTACGGAAAGAGCAGATTAACAGCGCGCATACGGCGGACAGGCATTTTGCAAAGCGTTCGGACGCTATCCATGAGGAAATTAAGACCAGAGAAGAGAACCTTGCGCAGCTGCATGCGGAAACCGGCGAACTGAAAGGCCAGCTTGCGGCCAGGCAGAAAGAGGAAGCAGAGGCCAGGGAGCTGCTGATTGATACTCAGACCAGAATTGCAACCCTTGCCTCGGATATTGAAAAACATAAGAATGAGATTATAGAGCTGCTCAACAACCGGGCTTCGACCCGCGCCAAGATTCAGCGCTATGATACGATGATGGAGCAGATTCAGGCGCGGAAAGCGCAGATGCAGGAGCAGCTTGCAAAGTCCCAGGAGGAAGTCCGGAGGGAGGACGAGAACCGGGAAGGCTACGAACGGGAATTAAAGAAGATTTCGGATCAGATTATTTCGCTCACGGAAAAGAGCGGGGGATATGAGTCGAAAATCGCCGAACTGCAAAAGGAGATCGAGGAGTGTACCGAAGAGCTTAAGAAGAGTCAGACCTCGTATCACAGAGAGCAGTCGAGGCTGGAATCCCTGCGGAATATTACCGAGCGTTACGACGGCTACGGAAACAGCATCCGCAGGGTTATGGAGCATAAGAATAAGGAGCCGGGGCTTTTAGGAGTCGTGGCGGATATTATCAAAGTAGATAAAGAATACGAGACGGCAATCGAGACAGCTCTTGGAGGAAGCATCCAGAATATTGTTACGGATACCGAAGATACGGCTAAGCGGATGATCGCGTTTCTGAAAAAGAATAAATACGGCCGGGCAACCTTCCTGCCCCTTACCAGCGCGGGCGGCAGACGGGGAATGAACCGTCCGGAGGCATTAAATGAGCCTGGGGTAATCGGTATGGCGGATTCGCTGGTACGGGTAGACGAGAAGTACCGGGGACTGGCGGAAAACCTGCTTGGCAGAACCATTGTAGTAGACCACATCGACCATGGAATTGCGATCGCGAGAAAATATCATCAGTCGCTGCGGCTGGTAACGGTTGAAGGCGAGCTGTTGAACCCGGGCGGATCGATGACGGGAGGCGCGTTTAAAAATTCCAGCAATCTCCTTGGCAGGCGCCGGGAGATTGAGGATTTGGAAAAAATCGTCTTTCAGTGGAAACAGAGGATGGAGGCGGCTCAGGGAAAGGCGGACCGTTTAAGGAATGAGCGGGCCGGATATTACGGGATTATTGACGATATTCAGAAACAGCTTCAGGAAGCTTACGTTATCCAGAATACGGCTAAGATGAATGTGGAACAGTCAAAGAAACGGATTGCAGCCGCCATGGAGACCGCCGGGAATGTAAGAAGAGAGACCGAAGAGCTGGACCGCCAGATTACGGATATCAGCGACAACCAGGAATCCATTGCGCTGGAGCTTGATACTTCGGAGAGTTTGGAGCAGGAACTTACGGTAAACGTAACGCAAGGGCAGGCGTCTCTGGAGGAACTGCGCTCTTTAGAGGGAGAGCGTCAGAAGCTGTCGGAAGAGGCGCATCTTGCCTGCGCAGGGCTGGAGCAGCAGAATTTCTTTGCAAAAGAGAACGTGGCCCGTATTGAGGAAGAGCTTGTGAAATACCGGAATGAATTGGAGAATCTGGAATCCGGTAAGGATAACGTATCCCAGGAAATCCAGGAGAAGGAGGAGCAGATCCGGGAAATCCGGCAGACCATTGAAAATTCCAAAGAACTGTTTGAGGAAATTGAGGCCGAGATTCAAAATTGCGTCAAGGAGAGAGAGGAACTGAACCGGCAGCACAAATCGTTTCTGCAGAAGCGGGAAGATATGTCCAGACATATGTCGGATTTAGATAAAGAAATTTTTCGTCTGGAAAGCAGGCGGGAAAACTATGAGGAAGCGGCGGATAAGCAGATTAACTATATGTGGGAAGAGTATGAACTGACCTATGGGCATGCCTTGGAGCTGCGCAATGAGAACCTGACGGACTTAGCGGTCATGAAGAAACGGATTCAGGCGTTAAAGAGCGAGATCAAGGGGCTTGGTTCCGTCAATGTGAACGCCATTGAGGATTTTAAGAATTTGTCGGAACGGTATGAGTTCTTAAAGGGGCAGCATGACGATCTGGTAGAGGCGGAGGAAACGCTGATAAAGATTGTGGAAGAATTGGACGAAGCCATGCGTAAACAGTTTGCGGAACAGTTTGCGCGGATCGGGGAAGAGTTTGACCATGTATTTAAGGAACTGTTCGGAGGCGGCAAGGGTACGCTTGAGCTGATGGAAGATGAGGATATCCTGGAAGCGGGGATTCGGATTATCGCGCAGCCGCCGGGGAAGAAACTGCAGAATATGATGCAGCTTTCCGGAGGAGAAAAGGCGCTGACGGCAATTTCGCTTCTGTTTGCGATACAGAACTTAAAACCTTCGCCCTTCTGCCTGCTGGACGAGATTGAGGCGGCTCTGGATGATTCCAATGTGACCCGGTTTGCAAAGTATCTGCATAAGCTGACAAAGAATACCCAGTTTATCGTGATTACGCACAGAAGAGGTACGATGACGGCGGCGGACCGCCTGTATGGTATTACGATGCAGGAAAAGGGCGTGTCGGCGCTGGTATCGGTGAGTCTTTTGGAGGATGAGCTGGATGAATAAAGGAGGACGTTATGGAAGCAGGAAATGGATTTTTTGACCGTCTTGTGTCAGGACTGAATAAGACAAGAGATAATATTGTCTCCGGAATGGACAGCGTATTCGGAGGCTTTTCCAGCATCGACGAGGATTTCTATGAAGAGCTGGAAGAGGTTATGATCATGGGAGACTTGGGTGTGAAAGCCACTTACGAGATCTTGGATAATCTGAAAGCAAAGGTAAAAGAGCAGCATATCAAGGAGCCGGAAGCCTGCCGGGAGATTCTGATCGAGAGTATTCGGGAGCAGATGAGCGTGGGCGCGGTGCAGTATGAATTTGAAGAAATGTATCCGGTGATATTAGTGGTGGGCGTGAACGGCGTAGGAAAGACGACCACCATCGGCAAGCTTGCGGGTCAGTACCATGCCCAGGGGAAACGGGTGATTATCGCGGCGGCGGATACCTTCCGGGCGGCGGCGGGAGAGCAGTTAAAGGAGTGGGCCGACAGAGCCCATGCAGAGCTGATCGGCGGCCAGGAGGGATCCGACCCGGCGGCTGTGGTATACGACGCGGTGGCGGCCGCAAAGGCAAGGCATGCGGACATTTTACTGTGCGATACAGCCGGGCGGCTTCACAATAAGAAGAATTTGATGGAAGAGCTGCGCAAGATGAACCGTGTTATTGACCGGGAATACCCGGAGGCCTGCCGGGAGACCTTTGTTGTGTTAGACGCAACCACCGGGCAGAACGCCCTGCAGCAGGCAAGGGAATTTAAGGAGGTTGCAGATATTACCGGAATCATTCTGACGAAAATGGACGGCACCGCAAAAGGCGGGATTGCAGTTGCGGTACAGGCGGAGCTTGGCATTCCGGTGAAATATATCGGCGTAGGCGAGAAGATGGAAGATTTGCAGAAATTCGACCCGGATACCTTTGTAAACGCGCTGTTTTCGCCGGAAGGAAAGAATAACGAAGCGTAATAATTAAGGCTCTGTAAAGGAGCCGGATGGAGCCTCCGGGAGCGTCCGGATGGAAAAAGATCCATAAATCAGTAACAGAGAGAATAGATGAGAGACAGGGGGAAGGACGAATGTTGACATTAGAGAAGTTTGAGGAAGCCAGTGAACTGGTAAAACGGGTGACGAATCCCACCAAGCTTATGTACAGCGAGTACCTAAGCGCACAGACCGGGGGCAAGGTGTATCTGAAGCCTGAAAATATGCAGTTTACGGGGGCTTATAAGGTACGCGGCGCCTACTATAAAATCAGTACCCTTACGGATGAAGAGCGGGAACGGGGGCTGATTACCGCCTCGGCGGGAAACCATGCCCAGGGCGTAGCCTATGCGGCGCAGAAATACGGCTGTAAAGCAGTGGTGGTTATGCCCACGGGGACGCCCCTGATTAAAGTGAACCGTACCAAAGGATACGGAGCGGAAGTTATCCTTTACGGGGACGTCTACGACGACGCCTGTACGTACGCCCTAAAGCTTGCCGAGGAGAAAGGATATACGTTTGTACATCCTTTTGACGACCTAGATGTGGCAACCGGACAGGGAACCATTGCTATGGAGATCGTACAGGAACTTCCCACAGTGGATTATATACTCGTACCTATTGGCGGCGGCGGGCTGATCACCGGCGTGTCTGCTTTAGCAAAGATGTTGAATCCTAAGATTAAGGTAATCGGAGTAGAACCTGCCCAGGCGGCCAGTATGAAAGCCGCCATTGAAGCGGGAGAGCCGGTAGAACTTCTCAGCGCTAATACT
>CAJURK010000040.1:25018-30211 GCA_910588745.1 uncultured Dorea sp.
TAAAAAAGTAGGAGACCAGAACCTTCCTTATGTCAAAGAGAATGTGGACGATATTCTTCTGGTGGAGGACGACGAGCTGATCGGAGCATTCCTGGATCTGGTGGAGAATCATAAGATGATCGTGGAAAATTCAGGATTGCTTACCGTAGCCGCCCTAAAGCAGATGGACTTGAAAGGGAAAAAGGCGGTTGTGATTTTGAGCGGCGGTAATATGGATGTGATTACCATGTCTTCCATCGTGCAGCATGGACTGATCCAGAGAGGCCGTATCTTTTCCGTATCCGTTCTCCTTCCTGACAAACCGGGCGAGCTGGTGCGGGTGGCCTCTGCAATTGCGGGCGCGAAGGGAAATGTAATTAAATTGGAGCATAACCAGTTTGTAAGCACAAACCGCCATGCGGCGGTGGAACTTCGTATTACGATGGAGGCATTTGGGACAGAGCATAAAAAAGAAATTATGGCGGCCTTGCAAAAGGCGGGCTTTCAACCGGAGGAAATCGGGGCGAAGTTGTATTAAAAAACATGTTATAGTATGATATGATTCAATGCAGGCTAACAGTTTGGACGTGAATGAGGGGACTATCAGAGAAGGATACCATTTACCGATAGTCCCCTCATTTTTATGCCTATTTTTAGAAAAGGAAATCCTATAGCGGCAAGCACGTTTCTTATATTTTAAAGTGAGGGTTGACAGGAAATGTATAATTGTATACAATTATACAGGTTAAAGATTTAACACGGTGTTCTGTGAAGATAAAGGAGAGAGCAAGATGGATAACCGAAAAGTATATTTGAATGAACATTCCAACCTTCTGCAGTTAGAAGAGCATATGTACCCATTGGTGGACGTAAAGACGCCGAATGTATTCCGTAATTTGTTTCATTACGATGAAATACCGAAGATCGCATTTAACGACAGGATCGTACCGCATCATATGCCGGACAATATCTGGATTACAGATACGACTTTCCGGGACGGCCAGCAGTCCAGAGCGCCCTACAGCACGGAGCAGATCGTGGCAATCTACGATTATTTCCACAGAATGGGCGGACCGAAAGGGAAAATCAGACAGAGCGAGTTCTTCCTGTATAGTAAAAAAGACCGGGACGCGGTGTATAAGTGCATGGAGCGGGGATATCAATTTCCGGAGGTTACAAGTTGGATCCGCGCAAGCAAGAAGGATTTTGAACTGGTAAAGGAGATCGGAATGCCGGAAACCGGCATATTGGTAAGTTGTTCCGATTACCATATTTTCTATAAATTAAAGATGACCAGAAGAGAATGCATGGAGCATTATCTGTCAGTGGTAAGGGAATGCTTAGAGACCGGGGTCAGCCCCAGGTGCCATCTGGAGGATATTACAAGGTCGGATATCTACGGTTTTGTGATTCCCTTCTGTCTGGAACTGATGAATCTGATGGAGGAGTACCGGATTCCGGTCAAGATCCGTGTGTGCGATACCATGGGTTACGGGGTGAACTATCCCGGAGCAGTGATACCAAGATCCATTCCGGGAATTATATATGGTATCCGGGTTCACGCGGGAGTGCCGTGCGAGCTGATTGAGTTCCATGGGCATAATGATTTCTATAAAGCGGTTAGTAATTCTACAACTGCATGGCTGTATGGGGCTTGCGGCGTGAACTGTTCTCTCTTTGGTATTGGAGAGCGAACTGGGAATACGCCTTTAGAAGCGATGGTATTTGAGTATGCGCAGCTCCGGGGGACCTTAGACGGTATGGATACGACGGTGATCACGGAACTCGCGGAATATTTTGAAAAAGAGATTGGTTACCGGGTTCCCTCCAGAACACCGTTTGTGGGCAGGAATTTCAATGTTACCCGGGCGGGGATCCACGCAGACGGACTCTTGAAAAATGAGGAGATCTATAATATATTTGACACAGAGAAGTTTCTGAACCGGGCGCCACTGGTTGCAGTTTCCAATACCTCGGGACTTGCGGGAATCGCTCATTGGATTAATACATATTTTCATTTGCCGGAGGAAAAGCAGGTAGATAAGGGCTGTGAGTTAACTGCTATGGTGAAGGCATGGGTGGATGAAGAGTATGAGAGCGGGCGTGTGACGGTGCTTACGGACGAGGAGCTTTTAAAGGTCATAGACGATGCCTGCGGGAAGCTTGGCGTCAAACTGGTATAGGATTTCATTCAGTAATTGGAACAAGAACATGCATTTGAAATCTGCCGAAAATATTTGCGTTTAAATGGGCGGGATGAGGGGTATCCAATCTATACAGCGTATTCCTGCCGGGAGAGGAAATCATGGAAGAGTATCAGGATCAGTCTCTGAGAGGAAAGGTCTTTCAGAGACTCAGGGAGGACATCTTAACAGGAGTTTATCAGGATGGGGAAGAACTTCGGGAGATTACCCTTGGAGAGAAGCTGGGAGTCAGCAGGACGCCGGTGCGGGAAGCGCTCAGGCAGTTAGAACTGGAGGGATTGGTTACAATTGTACCGAATAAAGGGGCTTATGTATCTGCAATTACCCGGAAGGATGTGAGGGATATTTATAAAATCCGCTCCCTTTTAGAGGGACTGTGCGCTAGATGGGCTACCAGGAATATAAAGGAAAATCAGATTGAGGAGTTGGAAGAAATCGTGCTTCTATCGGAGTTTCATCTGCGCCGGGACGCGGCGGGAAGAGCCAAGCAGGTGTCGGAGCTTGACGGGAAGTTCCATCAGGTACTCTACGAGGCTTCGGACAGCCGGATTCTTGAACATGTGCTGAAGGATTTCCACAAGTATGTTAAGATGTCAAGGCAGTTATCCGTGGGAACTTCTGACCGGGCGGAGCAGTCTATAGCAGAACATAAGGGGATTCTGGAGGCGATCAAAAGGAAGGATGCACAGTTAGCCGAAAAACTGGCGGATGAACATATTATGAATGTGATGAAGAACCTCCATATCGAGAAGTAAGAACATGGACAGTTATCATTGACTTATACAAAAAGATACGATACGATGTATAAATGGAAAAAGAAGGGAGCCAAAAGCAATGACAAAAATTAAAATGACGACGCCGATTGTTGAGATGGACGGGGATGAGATGACGAGGATTCTCTGGAAGATGATAAAGGATCACCTTTTGGAGCCTTATATTGAGCTGAATACAGAGTATTATGATTTGGGATTAGAACACCGCAACGAGACGGACGATCAGGTAACCATAGATTCTGCTAATGCCACAAAGAAATATAAGGTTGCGGTAAAATGTGCGACGATTACGCCGAATGCCGCCCGCATGACCGAGTATCAGTTAAAGGAAATGTGGAAGAGTCCCAACGGAACGATCCGGGCGATTCTAGACGGCACGGTGTTCCGGGCGCCAATCGTAGTGAAAGGCATTGAGCCTTATGTGAGGAATTGGAAGAAGCCGATTACTATTGCCAGACATGCTTACGGCGATGTGTATAAGGCTTCTGAGATGAAGATACCGGGAGCCGGGAAGGCGGAGCTTGTCTATACGGCAAAAGACGGAAGCGAGACAAGGGAGCTGATTCATCATTTTGACAGTCCGGGAATTCTTCAGGGCATGCATAACATGAATCATTCGATTGAGAGCTTTGCCAGGAGCTGTTTCAATTATGCGCTGGATACGAAACAGGATTTGTGGTTTGCCTCTAAGGATACGATTTCTAAGAAGTATGACCACACATTTAAGGATATTTTCCAGGATATCTTTGACGCGGAATATAAAGAAAAATTTGAGCAGGCGGGCATTGTGTATTTCTATACATTGATTGACGATGCAGTGGCTCGTGTGATGAAGTCTGAAGGCGGATATATCTGGGCATGCAAGAATTATGACGGCGATGTGATGAGCGATATGGTATCTTCTGCCTTCGGTTCTCTGGCTATGATGACATCCGTGCTGGTATCGCCGGACGGGTATTATGAGTATGAGGCGGCTCATGGAACCGTACAGCGCCATTACTATAAGCATCTGAAAGGCGAGGAGACCTCCACGAATTCGGTGGCAACCATCTTCGCATGGACGGGGGCTTTAAGGAAGCGAGGGGAATTAGACGGCAACCGGGAACTGATGGAATTTGCGGACAGGCTGGAGAAGGCGACGGTAGATACCATTGAGAGCGGAGAGATGACGAAGGATCTGGCGCTGATCACATCCATTGAGAATCCGACGGTGTTAAACAGCGAAGCGTTTATTCAGGCAATTGCGAAGAGACTATAAAGGCATGGCAGATATGTAAAACCGCATTTTGATACAATCGGCTCCAAGAAAATATGCGAAAAACGCTTGAAATAAAGGCTTTCGGCAGATTCGATAATTTGCCGGAAGCCTTTTCTTTTTATGTTCTGAAACGGTGGACAGCCATCGAAATGCAATTTGAACCCCTTCAGCAAAGAATTATGTGGTTAAAAAGCTGAGAGATGATGGACGAGAAGAATTGCTTCAATTAATAAATACTGATTTTTAAAAAACTCAATTATAAAAGCAACGGATTTATATAGTTGCTTTTATGTTTGTTGCGATATAATAATGAATGCAGCAACCAGATATAAATAATCAAAGATTGAAATAATTTAAGCTTGTTTCAATTATTGTCTTTAGATAAAGGATAATCTTTTCCTTATCTTTAGTGTGTTTTTCTCTGGCCCAGTCAACTAAGGTTCCGGCAAGTGCCTCTGTATAAAAATTTGCAAGGAAATCCTTAAACTCTGGTTCAAGATGATTTTGGACTTTTTCATCTGCGTTATTGATTAGCGAGGATGTTATCGCTATAAAATCCGAGTAGAAAAAGCGTTTCATTTCATCCCGCCCTATGGCATCATAAGCACAACTGATAATGTAGTCATTTTCATCTACATAATCCATGATAAAGCGGATAGCATCTTCGTAATCAACCAGCAGATCAAAATGTTTCACTACTTCAATCGCTTCCTCAGTCAGCATCCAACGGAGCAGCGCATATATATCATCAAAATGATAATAAAAAGTATTTCGGTTTACACCGCAGTCCTGTATGATTTCCTTTACAGTAATTTTTGAAAAGTTCTTATGGCGCATGGCTTTTTTTAGTGAAAGAGCCAGCGCCTTTTTTGTTTCTAATGAGATTTCCTCATTCATCAAACGACCACCTCCGTAATATTGACATTTCTGCAAGAAAGTGTCGCGCAACTATCTCCGGGATTTGGAACGGGCAGAGGAA
>CAJURK010000041.1 GCA_910588745.1 uncultured Dorea sp.
TCTTAGGGTTCCATCTTCTTGTCTGATGTCCAAAATGAACACCTGCTTCCAAAAGCTGCTTCATTGAAATAACGCTCATCTTTCTTTCCTCCATTTGGTTTTTACTTCCGCACAGCTCACTCTTCATGAGACCAAACTATAAAGTTTCTGGCACCTTCACAAAAATCCCCATGCGTGTTTTTTAACGACCGTAAAATTCTAACATAAAAAAACCGTAAATGCAAGCCATTCTGCCGCATTTACGGTTTTTTATCACCTTTTTATCAAATTATGAACGCCGCCAACATCATATGGTTACTCTGACGGCCTCCCATACATTTTTATAAAACTCTTCTGACGCATTTCAGAGTCCGATACTGGCAATTTGAAAATTCTACAATACCGACTCCCGGCGAAGACGCATGTATAATTCCCCCCGCCCCATTGTATATGCCTACATGTCCCCAGTAGCAGAGCAAATCTCCCGCCTGCGCCTGAGACAAAGGAATCTCCACTCCACAGGTCGCCTGCGCTGAGTCCACGCGTGGAAGGGATACCCCGAAAGCTCCATAAATCTGCTGGGTAAAACCGGAACAGTCAATTCCGTTTGTCAGACTATTGCCTCCATATACATATGGGTTCCCGATAAACTGTCTGGCATATGCCACGACAGCCCACCCGTCGCTTCCTTGCGGCGGCACGTAGGAAGATCCTCCTCCGGAACCGTTGTTTCCTGACGAAGCGCCTCCCTGGGTATTATTTCCTGATCCGCCGTTTCCTGCATTCCCTGCAGCATTGGCCTGCTGCTGCGCGGCTGCTTCCCTGGCCGCGGCCTCTCTGGCTTCCGCCTCCCTTGCGGCAGCTTCTCTGGCCCGGCGCTCTTCTTCCCTTCTGGCTGCAATCGCCGCTTGAATGCTCTCGTCAAGTTGTGCGATCTCATCCTGCTTTTCTTCCAATGTCGCATTCAACGTTGACTTTTCTGCTTCAAGATCCGTCTGCAGCGTCTCCATCTGGACATATTCTTCTTCAAGGCCATTCTTTAACGCCTCTACCTGTTTGGTAGTATCCTCATATTCGTCTAATTTCGTGCGGTCATAACTATGAACTTCCTGAACATACTCCGCTTTATTAATAAAATCTGAAAAACTAGTGGCAGTAAGCATTGCTTCCAGAAAATTACTTTCTCCTTCTTCATACATATACTTAATGCGCAGCTTCATGGCTCCATACTGTTCCGATTGTCTGGCCGCCGCTTCTTCCAGTTTCTCTCCGGCCTGGTCAATCTCAACCTTCTTAGCTTCCAGATCTTTCTCCAGCGTATCAATCTTATCCAGCGTCCGGGTTATCTGCTGCTGAAGAGAACTAGCCTCATTCTCCGCCTGCGCCTTATTAGCCTGCATATCCTCCAAAGACGTTGCAAAGGCAGGGGTTACAACCAATGTACTAACAAGCAGCGCCGCTGTGATTGCATGCGCTATCCTTCTTCTCATACTTAATACCTCTTAATCTCTCTTATCGTTTCCTGTTACCTAATCACCAGCATCTTCTGTACCAGGGCGAACCGTATACTGCCGCTACCTTTACCACATCGCCCGGCTTTGGCGCATGGATCATCTGACCGCCGCCGATGTAAATTCCCACATGGTTCCCATAGCACACAATATCACCCGGAAGCGGATTACTTACTGCAACTCCGCATCCCCCCTGCGCCTGGGAAACCCTTGGAAGGCTGATTCCTGCCGCGCTGTGGCAATACTGAACTAAACCGGAGCAATCCCATCCTCCATTACCGTTTCCTCCGTATACATAAGGTACGCCAAGTTGTCCATACGCAGCATTCACAATCGTCTGAGCCGCTGAGGTATTCCCATTCGAGGCGTTTCCAGATCCTGAATCGGAAGTACCTGCATTATCGGCTCCAGTATTTGTTCCGCTGCCTGCCGACTGATCTCCGGCGCCGCTTCCCGCTCCTCCGTCGCCAGCCGGTCCTGCTGCAGGTTCTTCATGGACAGCTCCATTCTGCCTCTGCTGTTCCTGCTGTTTTTGCCGCTCTCTTTCAGCCGCTTTACGAGCCGCCTCTTCTGCCGCAGCCTGTATCTGCTGCTCAAATCCGGCGATCTGTTCCCGCTTCTCTTCCAGCGTAGCCGTAAGCGTTGCCTCTTCCGTCTCATACTCGGTCTGCAGTTTCCGCATGCTGGCCTCGTCTTCCTCAAGCTGCGTCTTCAGATCCTCAATGCTCTGTCTGGTGTCCTCATACTCCTGCAGCTTCAGCCGGTCATAGTTGTGAACCTCCGCCACATACTCCGCCTTATTCAGAAGGTCTGTAAAACTTTGGGCGCTGACCAGCGTTTCAAGCGCTGTAGTCATGCCTCCTTCATACATATATTTGATACGCAGCTTCAGCGCTTCATATTGTTCTTCTTCCTGTTCCTTTGCCTTTTGCAGATCTTGTTCCGCCTGACTGATCTCTTCTCCTTTAGCGATCAGATTCTCTTCTAACCGACCCATCTTGTCCAGCAGTTCTACAAGTTCCTTCTGGATTGAGTCAGCCTCACTCTGAGCGGCCGCTTTTTGTGATTCAAGGCTTTCTGTTTGTGGTTTGGCATAAACAGGAGTCACAACTAAAACACTGGTCATCAATGATGCCAGCAACAATCTTCCATATTTTTTCATATATCCTACCCCTATATAATCATTTGTGACAAAATCCCTCAATTTTGTCTTTTATCTCCCTCTTGTCATTTAGAAGCATACTACAAATCCTGCTTTTTTTCAATCTTATTTCGAGAATTTTAAGATTTGAAATCTTTGGATATTCCTGTTCCATCCTTCATTTCAGGTCTTTCATTTATGCTCCGAATGATTAGAAAAATACCTGCCGCCGCCGTTGCACAGGCCACGGTAACCGTCCCCGCAATCCGTATATCCGGAAGCATCCAGTCATACACTCTAAAATAAGTCGCCAGAATAGACACCAGATTCACAGTAATGTGAGCCGCTATCGGCGCGGCAAGCGAACCGTATTTTTCACACAAATAGGCCAGCATTACTCCCATTGCCGTCCCATATACAATCTGAACCAGATTCACATGGATTAATCCAAATATCGCCGCCGAATATATTACCGACATTACAACCCCTGTATCTTCCCGCATCCTCCGATACATCAAGCCTCTAAAAACCAGTTCCTCCGCTATGGGAACCAGAATTCCCAGACACAGTATCTGCATCCCCAGGGACGCGCTGTAAAATGCTTCCGCCGTCTTTTCATATTCTGCGCTGTAATCAGACAATCCTCCTATCATAATCAGGTTATTCAACGCAATATTTACCACTCCCGCAAGAATAATAACAAAAATATATTTAACCGCAGGCGCTTTTCTATTAGGAATAACTCCGATCAGTTTCTCCTGTTTCCTGTCCTTAAAATATAAGAAAGCCATAACCGGAATGGTAACAAACGCTACCGCCCCCTGAATCTCGGTTGTATACCGCAGCATTACTTCGGCCGCTTTCTCTATTCCCTTCATCATCGCGTCCTGATCCTGGTAAAGAGCCAGGGTATCCATCGAATGCGCAGCCATATATGCCGTTAAAAATGCCATCGTAGCCGCGGCGCCCATTGCCGCCCTAATTCCCCAATTTATAAAAAGAGGTCCCCAGATATGCCAAAAACGCTTTTCTTTATTGACCGGCGGCCTCTGTCTGTTGTATTGATTTTCCATATTTACTGCTCTCTTTCTTCTATATTTTAAGCTGCATCCTGCATTAACCCATTCTGCCCATAATCTCTTCCCCATGCTCCTTCAGCCACAGCTTTGCCGCACGATAATCCGGAAGAACTCTCTCTACCTCTTTCCAAAACCGTGCTGAATGATTCATCTCCAAACGGTGACATAGTTCATGCACCACCACGTAATTCTGCACTTCGTCAGGCGCCAGCATCAGAAGGCAATTAAAATTTAGATTACCCTTTCCGCTGCAGCTCCCCCACCGGGTCTTCTGATTCCGTATGGTGATCCTGCCATAGGTCACGCCCGCCGCAAGCGCATAATAAGCCGCTTTCTCCGGCAGAACCTGAACGGCTTTCTGCGCAAGCTCCTGAATTTCTTCCTTCGTCAAGACCGTTGCCGGACGTGATTCTCTCTCAGCCTGTTTCTCGCGCACTTTTCCTAAATGCTTTCTGATCCAGTCTGATTTCTCCTGCACAAACTGTTCAATTTCAGACTGCCGCATCCACTTAGGCGCCCGCACCACCACTTGTCCTTCTCTGGTAATCTCTAATGCCAACGTCTTACGACTGCTTTTTATCACCCGAAACTCATTCGGCATAATTGACAATCCTTTCCGGCAGTCCACCCGGATATATTTCCTGAACCGCCTTATTCTCTGCATCCCTGCAAGACTAAATCTTCTTTATTCTACTCCCTATCATGAAAATATTCAACTGTGAATCTTTTTCAACACGTTCATTTCTGCATATGCTTTTCATTCTGCTCACACTAACATTCGCTTCACGAATAGGATTTACGCACTCCTGAATGCCTTTTTTACGGACTATGCGGCAAGCGCAGAGTCCCGCTGGAACAGTAACAGTAAATATACTCTATATCTAATCTGGAAACTATCACATATACTTTACTTTCCCCGGCATATCCCCTATAATGATGTTGGACTGTAAAAGATACTGTCCACAAAACTCACTCTTCCTAATATAGCAGCGACTATACAGTTCTTCCTATATACGGAGAGTCCGGATATCATTTAAAATCTCAAGAAAGGATCTGACTGATTATGGAAAATCAAAAACAGCGCGTGTACGACGCACTGAATAAGCTTGGAATTAAATACGAAGTTGTAGAACATGAACCTGTACATACCATGGAAGACATGGACAGGCTTGGACTTCCCGAGAAGGGTACCCTGTGCAAGAACCTGTTTCTGCGGGACGCAAAAGGAAAGCGTCATTTTCTGGTAACCGCCGATGAAAAAACAAAGATTGACTTAAAGAACCTAGGACGCGCTCTCGGCGCAGGTACCTTAAGCTTCGCCTCTGAAGACCGCCTAGAGAAGTATCTGGGGTTAAAACAAGGGAGCGTGTCTCCGTTCGGTCTGATGAACGATACGGATCACGCTGTTGAGTTCTTCATTGACAAAAGCTTAAGCCGCTGCAAGAGCCTTGGCATCCATCCCTTGGAAAATACTGCAACTGTATTCCTTTCTTTTAAAGATCTGGATAAGTTCCTGTGGGATCTGGATGTAGATGTAATTAAGGTAAAGCTTTAAGCTTATCTGTTATCTTAACTCTGGCGCCCGTAAGGCTGCCCTGAACCATCTCTGGTTTGCCGCCTCCCCGGGCGCCAAAGTTTTCTTTCAATATCTGATGAAACACTCTCGCATCTTTTGTACGGCTGCCGATTACATATCGGTATCCCGTGTCTTCTGTCCCGGTAAATACCGCGCATACTTCCGCCCCCTGTTCTAAGAGCAGATTCATGTATTCCCTTGCTTCATCCCCAGCTAAATCTTCCTCGAATACTATCGTCGTTTTTTCTGACACATTCGTTTCCATAGCCCTTTTTTTCAAAATCTGGCTTTTCAAGCCGGCAATTTCGCTTTTAAGGCGAATCCCATCCTGTTTCAAACGTTCCACTGCCTCTGCAAGCTTTTCTCCCTTTTCACAGAGCATATTTCCTATTCGTTTTGCCTGCTCCTGCTTGCATTGGTAATCCCTAAGAGCCCGGATTCCGCTAAGCAGGCTGATACGTTCGCCGCCCTTATAGCTGGACATATCCACCAGCTTAATTAAGCCGATCTGCCCGGTAGACTCTACATGGGGCGCGCAGCAAGCGCACGCATCTACTCCTGGAATCTCCACAATTCGTACCTGTCCCTTAATTTCAATCTTGCTGCGGTACTCCATATGCTCCAATTCTTCCTTTTCCGGATACCGCACACAGACCGGAAGGCCGGCAAACACCACGCGGTTTGCCTCCTCTTCAATCTCTTTCAGCTGTTTTCCGCTTAATGGACCGTTAAAATCCATAGTACAGTAGTCGGCTCCTAAATGAAAACCGACATTATCGTATCCAAACCGCCTGTGGACAATCCCCGAAACGACATGCTCTGCACTATGCTGCTGCATTCGTTCAAACCGCAGCGCCCAGTCCAGTTTCCCATGAACCTTCGTTCCCGGTTTCAGTGGTTTTTCCAAATAATGATAAATCACTCCTGATTTCTCCTTGGTATCCGCCACTAAAATTCCGTCAATCCAGCCAATATCCCCATACTGCCCACCGCCCTCTGGAAAAAAGGCAGTTCTGTCAAGAACTGCCTTATGACCTTCTTTCTCAGGAACACAGGACAATACTACCGCATCAAATTCCCTGATCCCGGCATCCTCATAAAATAATTTTACAGTAGGTCCCATATAACTACATCCTTTCCGGCGCGTCAAATCCCAGTACGTCAATGCAGGATTCCAGGATAGCTCTGGTAACAACTAGAAGCGCAATGTAACTCTTTTGCTTCTCTCCCGCGTCTTCTGTAAGAATCTTCGTTTCATGATAAAAACGATTAAACGCGTTTGCAAGATCATAAATATACGCGCAGATTTTATGAGGCGCAATCTCCGCAAACGCCGCTTCCATCACCGCATTATATTTACACGCTTCCAGCATAAGAGCTTTCTCACTGTCCGAACAGGCTCCGGTACACAAAAGACCCGAAAGCGTTCCTCCCTGTCCCTGATATTTATTCAGAATTGACTTCATGCGGACAATCGTATATAAGATATACGGCCCGGTATTTCCCTCAAAGGATGTAAACCTGTCCACGTCAAACACATAATCCTTTGCCGCCTGATTGGACAGATCTCCATATTTAATTGCGGAAAGTCCAATCATCTGCGATGTGTTCCCTGCTTCCTTTGCATCTACTATACGGCTCTCGGACATCTTCTGATACATCTCTGCGTTAATTTCCGCAATCAGGTTCTCTAATCGCATTACCCCGCCCTCTCTGGTCTTAAAGGGCTTACCGTCTTTCCCATTCATCGTGCCAAAGCCTAAAAATTTCAGTTCCGTTTCCTTTCTTACAATTCCCGTCTTTTTTGCCGCTCTGAACACCTGAATAAAATGCATCTCCTGACGCTTATCCACCACATAGATTATTTTATCTGGCCGGTAATCTTCTTCTCTCTGAATCAGCGTCGCTAAATCGGTAGTGCCGTACAGGGACGCGCCGTCCGACTTCTGGATCAAGCAAGGCGGTATCTCCTTGGTATCTGTCTCTTCCTTCACATCAATCACAAGCGCTCCTTCGTCCAGATATGCCTGTCCCTTTTCTTGAAATCCCTGAATCATATTCGGAATATATTTCTGCGCGTCGGATTCCCCTTTCCACAGATCAAAGTCTACATTCAGACGCTCATAGTTTTTCTTAATATCCGCCACGGAAATCCTGACAATATGCTTCCACAACGCAGCATATCCTCTGTGTCCTTTCTGGAGCATCCAGGTCGCATGAAGCGCCTCTTCTCTGTAATCTTCATGCTCTTTTGCATAGGCGCTGGCAGCAGGATAGATTTCCTCTAGTTCGCTAATGGTAAACGGAGCCTCCTCTGGATATTCCCCTTCATATGCTTCATCAAAATATGAAAGCTCCGGATTCCGTTTTTTTAACTCTGTGATAATCAGTCCCATCTGGTAACCCCAGTCTCCCAGGTGTACATCTCCAAGAACCTTGTGTCCCATCTTTCGGCAAAGCCTTTTAACGCTCTCGCCGATAATCGCCGCCCGCAGATGTCCAACATGCAGAGGCTTGGCTACATTTGGTCCGCCGTAATCAACAATAATCATCTGCGGTTCTTTCGCCTCTTCAAGCCCCAGCCGTTCATCTGCCGCCATCCGGTTCAGAAAATCCGCTGTAAATTCCCGATCCAACTTCAGATTAATAAAACCTGGCTTAACCGCTTCCGCTTCTGCCAAACAAGAACTCTCCTTCAAATGTTTTACTACATCCTCCGCGATTAAAAAGGGCGCCTTCCGGTATGCTTTTGCCCCCGCCATGGCTCCGTTGCACTGAAACTCGCACAAATCCGGACGATTTGACAGAGTGACCTTCGCAAGGGTTCTGTCGTATCCCGCCTTCTCAAATGCTTCTTCCAGTTCCGCCGTAATGAACTCAATTATCTGCTTCATCCCTGTTCCTCCATTCAACGTATCACAAACTGTATCTTAATTTTTAGGAAACCCCTCATCGTTTCGTCTGATTCTCGTATGCGTTTTTCAGGTCGCTAAGAGCCTCGGCAAGCATTGCGTCCGACGCAGCCGCCGCGGCATAATCAGCCTGAATCCCAGACATCAGCTCCTGCACATCCTCGTGGGCTACAATATCATTGACATATTCCTTAATCTCTTCATCATCGGATTTAGCTACTACCTGATAACCATCCCTTTCGTCCTTTTCCAGATACAGCGTACCCAATCCCGGAACCATCGTATAGATATCACGTATCTTCATGTCATAACGGACAAACGTAATATATGTTCCTTTGTACTTTCCTAGTTTCGTGTAAATACACAAATTGTTGTAACTTTCCACGAAATCTGCATGTCCGGCCAGCGTTTCATAATAGTCGGCTACTGCTTCCTTCAAGCTTTCGTCCGCCGCTTCCACAAGCGGATTCATCTCCATCACGCGGCTGCCTAAGTTCTCTGTCATAAGCTTCCTGCCGACTACTTCATCTGCTGCTCCACTTCTCTGCTCTCCCTGTACGTTTCCCGAAAATTCTGGCTTCGTCTCATCTTTTGTAAGACACATCATGACCACTGCCGCCGCTCCAAGAAAGATAAGTACCAATAACCACATTGTTATCTGCTTGTGTTCCTTCAAAAGGCCGCGGAGGTCTCTCCGTCTTTCTTCCATAGACTACCTCCATATTCATTGTTATACAGTTTAGCACTTCACATCATACTAAAGGCAGAAAAGAAAGTCAAGATTACTGCGATTTTCTCCATTGCATTTTTCAAAAAGTTGTGCTATTATAATTCTTGTCTCTGTAGCTCAGTGGATAGAGCGCCGCCCTCCGGAGGCGGGTGCGCCAGTTCGATTCTGGTCAGAGACGTTCCCAAGGGGGTATCACAGCGGTGATACCCCTTCTTTTATTTCTTTATGGAATATTTATAGAATTTTGGCATTTTTTATCACACAGTTATTTCCATTTTTTGTCTATCATAATAATAAGCATGATTTGACAAAAATTCTTCAGCTTGTACTTGAGTCTCATTCACTTCTCTGATCACGCACTCCATTTCATCTTTTGGAAGAGCTTTGCTCTCCGGAAGAATAATGACCTCATGTATACTGCTGGGCAAAATGAAATAATTCTCTTTAAAATAATCGCCAATTGCCTGCAGCCTGCCGGGATACAAAATCGCAGAAGCTCCGCAGCTTCGGATATGGTTTGTTAATATATACATATTTTCTTGTTCCCGGAACTTCTTCCACTCTTCCTCCTCCATTTCTTGATTCCCCAGCATTTCCTCAATCATCATACACATAGCGCTGAATTCATAAGGCAGGATCTTCTCTGTATTCATGTCCGCCCTCCGGCGAATCTCTTCCGACGTTACATTCCACCAAGTAAGATGCTCGTTTCGGATTAACATTGTGGCCATCTGTCCTCCGGATTTGTCCATGTCTACCAGTACAAAATACAAAATAGCCAGATCCAGATAGCGGACATGAGGAACCTGATCTAAGAGTTCGCCGTTTCTTTCCTGGTTCACCAGCTTATAAATAATCTTATCTTTTATATTCTGATAATCTTGCACCGACACTTCATTCCAAGAATGTCTGATCCGTATCTTGCGGTACATTTCCAATACCTGTTCCGCCAGCTCCTTCACGCTGCTTCCTCTCATAAATTTCTCGTAATATTCTTCAAGATATATTGTCGGTGAAATATTGATCCCTTCCTCGGAAAAGGTAATCCCTTTCCGTTGATATCCATTATTCTTTACTGTAGAATGAATGGATAAATCCAGTGAAATCTCCATCCGGCCTTTTATAATTGCCGCCATGTTCTCTATAAATTGTTCGTACGACATATGTCTCCTTTCTATTATACATACGCAATCGTTTTGGTACGCGGTGCGGACATGCACCTTCTGACATGTAGAAAAATAAACCGATGCAAACTGCTCTGCAATTTGCCGCAGGATAAATATTATGGTAACTTCATTATAAAAAAGCCCTGCAAAAATTGCAAGGCTTTTTTAAAAAAGATACATACTTGTTGACTTAATATTTAAAGCCGATTTCAGATTATCGATATACCTTAGAACATATTCTGGAGTTTCAACACTATTATCAGCACTTAACTAATTGAAAGTCTTTCTAAGTTTAAAGTACAGATAGAACTGTATGCATAAAATAATAGCAGCAACACACCCTGCAAAAATAAGATAAACAATTCTTTTTTCAATACTATACCGCCATTTTACAGTAAACCACCTTTTTGCAATTGAATATATCAATACATAAAAGATAAAAATAACAGAACCTGATAAAGACATCATAAACAATATTCTGCTTAGGCTCCCCCCTGATTCACTTTATTTTTCAGTATATTCAATATCTATAGAAATATTATCTTTCAAGATTCCATTGAAACTTCCTAGTATCAGATTTTCGATTGCTACTCGCAATTCTTCTGAAATTTCATTGCTCGGCTCTGTATATAATGTCACAACCACCGTCGTCTCTGAATGGTCTTCTACATCAAAATTATCTATACTGACCAGCGGATTACTTCCTTCAGCTATCGACTGGATTGAATCTTGTAATTTCATTTCTAAATCAGCCTTTTGATAATCCTTTTTTTTAGTCATATCCGTTTTAAATTCGGTATTAAGGTTTTCATATTCGATATTAGAATCTTCAGACATAAGATTATCTACCATAACTCCTGCTAAAATGCAAATAATAAATAGACTAATACATAAACATACCCTTTTTCTGTATTTTTTCTCCATTTTTTCTCCATTTTCCCCCTATACATTAAAACATATAGTTATAATAAAACTGCAATGCTTAATTAAAAACATCGCAGTTTTTACTAATAATTGCGCTATAGACTGACAAACTTTTTCAAAACCTGTCCGCTGCTTAGTTTGCACGTGACAGATACTCGCCTGTGCGGGTATCAATCTTAATCGTTTCACCCTGATCAACAAACAACGGAACCATAACCTGCGCCCCTGTCTCAACAATTGCCGGCTTTGTAGCGCCGGTAGCAGTATTGCCCTTTACGCCGGGCTCTGACTCCGTAATAACAAGTTCAACCGTAATCGGCGGCTCGATTGCAAATGCATTGCCCTGATAGAAGCTTACGCTCACTTCCTCGTTCTCCTTCACAAACTTCATCGCATCGGCAGCCTCCGAAACACTGATCATTATCTGCTCGAATGTCTCGTTGTCCATATAATTGTAAAATTCTCCGTCATTATACAGATACTGCATCTTCTTCCTTTCAATGTGCGCCTGCTCAAATGTCTCCGTTGGACGGAACGTAGTCTCCACAACTCCGCCGTTAATGATATTCTTCATCTTAACACGTACGAATGCCGCGCCCTTCCCCGGTTTAACATGCATAAAATCAATTACCTGACATACCTTGCCGTCAACTTCGATTGTGATACCGTTACGGATATCTCCTGCTGAAACTTTTGCCATTGCATTATCCTCCTTAAAACTGCGCCTACTTTATGACTACCCACTCTGCAGCCAGATACATAAAATCCATAAAACTGCTTTTAACAGTGAAATCTTACACTCCTAAATTCTGTTCTTACAGTCTGTAACAGCAAACGCACAGACTTGCGTGAGCAGTAAGCTTATAATCATTCTAAATCTGATATTATTCTATAATATATGATGTTTTTTTTCAACCTTTTTTTCCATAGCGAGGCTTCTCTTGTAAAAAAACAAAACAACCTTCTCTAAGTACCTCTTCAAAACAATCTGAATCTCTTCTTTTGGATGGATCGGCCTCACCAGAATACTTGGGATTCCGCTGCGCTTCGCCCCCCATACGTCTGTAAAAAGCTGATCTCCCACAAATACGGTCGTATCCTGATCAGTCCCCATCATTCCCATCGCTTTCAAATAGTTCCTGGTAGAAGGTTTATGGGCGTTATACACATAATCCACCTGAATCTTCTCGTTAAACATCTTAACCCTCGGCTCCTGATTATTGGAAATCAGACAGCAGGAGAACCCGATCTTCTTTAACCGCTCAAACAAGCGGACTGCCCGCTCATCCGCAGGCTCCCCATGGGGAACCAGCGTATTGTCAATATCAAAAATCAACCCCCGGTATCCCTGTTCATATAATGCCTCAAAATCTATAACGTATGTGGAAGCCACATAACGGTCTGGAAAAAACATATCAAACATAACTTATTCATCCGCCTCTGTATCAATGAGCTGCCGTACCAGGTCTTCGCAGACCTGAAGCACCGTTCTTCCATCGGTGTTGACCACTATATCCGCCGCCGCTTCGTACTTCTCCCGGCGCTGTTCCATAAGTTCCGAAATCCCTTTTACATTCTTACGCCCGTTCAGCACCGGACGATCGTTGCTATCCTTCACCCGTTCATAAATCGTCTCCGGACTTGCGGTAAGGAGAATGACCTTCCCATTCTTTTTCATCTCTTCCACATTGCGTTCCCGCATGGCCACGCCGCCGCCGCAGGATATGACCGTATTCTTCTGGTTCTGCATCTCAATCAGAAGCTCCGTCTCAAGATTGCGGAAATACTCTTCGCCATACGTAGCAAAAATATCTGGAATACACATTTGTTCCCGCTCTGCAATTACCTGATCCATTTCTACAATATCCATAGCAAAGGTCATACTCAAGTAATCCGATATCGTAGTCTTTCCAGCCCCCATGAATCCAATCAGAACGATATTATAATCAAAAAGCTTCCTTGCCTGAATCCGCTTGCTGTTGCGGCGGATACGCCGGAATACATCATAAATCTCTTCCCTGTATTTGTTGTCTCCAAGCTTATCTTTCAGCTGCTCCTTCTGTTTCTCTTCCTGCTTCGGCTGGATAATCGGCATGCCGTACTTTTCTTTATAAGCCATAATCTTCTCGACAATCGCGTTTCTTTCAACCAGCGCGTCAATGATCTTATCGTCGCACAGCGCAAGCTGCTCCCTGTAAAGCTCCAGATCGTTCATCATTTTCTTCTCTCTCCTTCATTCTGGTTCCTGCGTATTTGCTCTTTTCGTCTGTTCTTGCTTCATTTAACTTTGATATTATAACAACATTTTCTGTAAACCGCAAGATATTTTCCGCATTCCTCGCCAGCCTCCCCGTCTCGGATGTTCGACGGTTGTATCGCGCTAAAATTACTCTATGCAAATGTTACAAGAGAATCTCCGCGCACAATCTTATCACCGACGTTTCTTCGTTAAATTCACCAACTTCCGGATAATCCATAGATATTTTCTATCGACTTCCACAACAACATGAATTTGATTTATCTTTAACAATGTTCTATAATATTCTTATCATTGTGATTATAACGAATAACAAACGGAGGTCAAAGAAATGAAAAACAATTTCAAACACATTTTCAGCCCCCTGAAAGTCAGAGGAATGGTAATGCCCAACCGGATTGCCATGATGCCGATGGGCAGCGACTTAGCCGGCCATACAGGCGAATTAAGCGACGAACATATCAAGTATTATGAGCAGAGAGCCCGCGGCGGCACAGGTCTGATTATCGTAGAGAATGTCTGTGTTAAATATCCGGAGGGTTCAAACGGAACCACACAGCTCCGTATCGACCAGGACTGCTATATTCCAAGACTCTGGAACCTCACTGAAGCATGCCACCGGCACGGCGCTATGATCGGCGTCCAGATTAACCATGCCGGCGCGTCTGCTATGTCTTCCAGAATCGGCATGCAGCCTGTATCTGCTTCTACCCTTCCATCCAAACCGGGCGGAGAGGCTCCGCGTCCGTTATCAAAAGAAGAATTAGAAAGCATTGCCAAAGATTACGGCGCAGCCGCAAGACGCGCGGTAAATGCCGGCTTTGATATGGTAGAAATCCACGCCGGACACTCCTACCTGATCAGCCAGTTCCTATCGCCGACCATGAATGACAGAACCGATGAATTCGGCGGATGCGCTGAAAACCGCTCCCGTTTCTGCCGTATGGTCATTGACGAAGTGCGCAAGGCCGTAGGTCCGATGGTTCCGATTTCTTTGCGTCTCAGCGTGGACGAGCTGGTAGAGGGCGGCAACCACGTAGAAGACTGCCTGGAATACTTAGAATACTTAAACGACGAAGTGGATATCTTTGATACCTCTTCCGCGCTGAACCCGACGATCCAGTACCAGATAGACGCCAATTACTTAGAAGACGGATGGCGCGCATACATGGCGAAAGCCGTACGGGATAAATTCGGCAAGCCCACGATCGCTATTGGAAATATCCGCGATCCAAAGATTGCCGACGATATCCTCGCAAGAGGCGACGCAGACATGATCGGTATGGGCCGCGGACTGATTGCAGACCCCAATTGGTGCAACAAGGCAAAATACGGCGATGTGGCCGATATCCGCAAGTGTATCTCCTGCAACGTCGGCTGCGTGGGCAACCGTATCGGCGGCAACAAACCGCTCCGCTGCAGTATCAACCCGGATATCATCAACAATGAAGAATACAAGAAGCACAAAGTACAGAAACCATGCAATGTGGTTGTAGTCGGAGCCGGTACTGCCGGACTGGAAGCTGCATGTACCGCCGCTGAGGTTGGATGCAGCGTAACCCTTCTTGAGAAAGAAGACCATGTGGGCGGTCTCTCCGTAGAGATCTCCAAGATCCCCGCAAAGAAGAGGCTCGCGGATTTCCCGAACTACTTAAAGCACAGAGCTTCCAAGCTTGACAACCTGACGATTAAAACAGGCGTGGACGTTACTGTTGATATGATCAAGACTTACGACCCGCAGCTTGTTGTCAACGCGACCGGTTCCGTACCGCTTCTTCCTCCGATTAACGGCCTTCATGACAACTTAGGAAAAGAAGGCTCTGCCGTTTACTCTATCAAGGATATGATCAATAACTTAGACAATTATCCAGAGGATATGACCGGCAAAAAAGTCGTTGTAATCGGCGGCGGCGCAGTCGGTCTTGACGTAGTAGAGTTCTTCGCGCCCCGCGGCGCCGAGACAACAATCATCGAGATGATGCCGATGATCGGACGGGGGCTTGACGCATCCTCTACGGCAAGCATGAAAGAATGTATGGAGAAACACGGCGTACGCCAGATGACCAACACAGCCCTCCAGAAAGTAAACGCCCACTCCTTCGAGGTAAAATACGGCGACACCGAAGAAGAACTTCCATTCGACTACGGTTTTGTATGCCTGGGCATGAGAGCGCACGCTCCGCTCTGGGAGGATATCGTAAAAGGCTTCGAGGATGAAGACGTGGAAATCTTAAACATCGGCGACGCTGTAAGAGCAAGACGTATTATCGACGGTACCGACGCAGGACGCCATATGGTACTGAATGCATTAGAAAGGCTTGAATACCTCTAGAATGCAGATTTATGATCTTACATAATTAAATAAAACTGCCGCATCAACCAGTCAGATGCGGCAGTTTTTGCATATCTTTATTTGTTATTCCTATCCTTCCAGATACTCCTTTAGCCTGTTGTACTCTCTTCGCATTAGGCAATATCCATGATCGTAAAAATTCATCAGCATATCGTAATCCTTCTCCAACCTTGAAACGGTAGGAATCAATGGACGGAGGACAAAAATCTTCCCCTCTTTCTCCAATTTCTCTACCTTTTCCGCCTGACGGTTATATTTTGCGTTTCTCAAAATTGCCGTCCGAACCAGGTTTGGATAGGAACGGTACGCCCTCCGGTACAGCTTCGCCACCGCTTTCGTAGTAGGACGTTTCCGGTAATTCGGATTTCTGGTCAGAATGACTACGATTTTCTCATTTCCTATCTTCATCGCCCTTTCAATAGGCACAGAATCCGCAAGCCCTCCGTCCAGATACAGTTCCCCGTCGATCTCTACCATCGGCGAAATCAGCGGCATGCTGCTGGATGCCCGGCACAGCTTCATCAGCCGATCCCGGTCTTTCCTCTCCGTCATATACTCTGCTTTTCCTGTCCGGCAGTTGGTTGTGACAATCTCGCACTCCGTCCCCGATGCAAAATAAGTGTCGTAGTCAAAGGGAAACAATTCATTCGGATATTTATCGAAAACCATATCCATATCCAGTATACTCTTCTCTTTTACAAACTTTCTAAATCCGTAATAATAATTATACTCTTTCTCTTTATGAATCATGCAGTCCCTGGTTCTTCCAATCTGCTTCGACACATAATCCACGCCGTTACATGCTCCCGCAGACACGCTGACAACATGGGACAGCTCCGTTTTTTCCTCCATCAGGAAGTCTAAGACGCCGGAAGTAAACACGCCTCTGGTCGCTCCGCCTTCCAGCACCATTGTTGCTTGTATCATAATCTGACACCCCCTTAACCTCCTTATTGTACCACAAACATACCGGAAGGGCATTGTCAGATTTATACAAAATCTTCATCCTATAGAGTAACTATTTTTTCTTTTGCATAGATAATAGCTTATCTAGATACACCGATTTAAACTGCTTGCTTGCCATGGCCTGTTTCAACGGCGGAAGTTTTAAAATTGTCCCAAACACAGCCGCCATCGCCCTGTGGTTGGCAAACGCCTGATTATCAAATATCAAATTCTGCAGCGTCCCTTTCTCAATGGCCTGCAGCACGAACCTGTGGGTGCTGTTCACCGGAGTAATCACCTGAACCGGACGCTTCTGAAGCTCAATGGCCTTCGTAGGGCAGTTCCTTGCGCAGACCCCGCATCCCAGGCAAATCTCCTCGTCAATAACCGGTTGCTTCTTTACATCCGCCCCTTCTCCCGCTTCCTCCATGGCAATCGCCAAGACCGGACATACCTTCACACATTTTCCGCAGGAAATACAGGTATCCGAAGAAATCTTCGGAATATAATTGGTTGTCGCTACCGGCTGCATAGGACTGAACTTTCTGGCGGCCTGCAAAGCTTCGCAGCAGCAGCCGCAGCAGTTGCAGATAAACGCCGGGTGTTCCCTGACATTTTCCCCAATCTGAACCAGGTTGCTTTCGTAGGAAAGCTGCAGCACGTCCTTAGCCTCTTCCTTGGAAATCAGCCTCGCATAGCCTCCGTGTTCCGAAAGGGATCTGGCCACGTTATCAAAGGTCAGGCAAACGTCCCAGGGCGCGTCAATTTCACAGGGATGCCCTGCGTGATACATTTTATGGCGGCAGTAGCAGGTTCCAAGTCCGATATACTTCGCTTCCTCCACAATATGCGTCGCCCGCTCATAGTCCAGGATGTGATTCGTCTTATCGTTGGTCAGCACCGGCTCCTGCACAAATACTCTGCCAAGCCTGGTCTCCGCAGCAAAGAACAGATCCTTAACAAAATCCTCTTCTACATTCATATACTGATAGTAAAGCTCGCTAAGGTATTTCTGGTCAATATCCCCCCTGGTGCGCATCAGCGCAAATTCTATAAATCCCGCCATCGGCGGCGGCATCACGAACCGCCTCTGTCCGTGATAATCCGAGTCCACCAAAAGCGCTTTCTCACAGAGACGATCCAAAAGCTTCTCGGCTTTCGCCTCCGTAGTTCCCCAGATTCTTGCCGCTTTCTTCAGGGTAAAGGGGCGCACCGGAAGCAGCGCAACCCACTTCGCCTCCTTCTCCGTATAGAGTACCCGCAGAATCTGATACAAGGTCTCTGACGGCGGCGCCCCTTGGGTAAACCAGTTAATCCGCTCCTCTAGATTCTTATATGCATCCTTCGTTGTCAAATGTCCCATCTGCATCACCTTCCTTAAGAGATATTTGTCTTCGGTTACTGTTTTTGCCCGGCGGGCTCTTTATACTTCGCCCCGAATCTTTTCTATCAGTTCGCACGCCTTCATAGCCCCGATGTCGCCTTCGTCCCGTTTCCTTACAGAAATAGTCCCTTCTTCTACTTCCTTCTCACCTACAATCACCATATAAGGAACTCTCTGCATCCGAGCCTCCCTTATCTTATATCCAAGCTTTTCATTCCTAAGATCCGCCTCGCTTCTGATTCCGGCCTCTTTCAGCTCGTCCTGGATCTTCTGCGCATAATCAGAAAACTTCTCTGAAACCGCCATAACCCGAACCTGAACCGGCGCAAGCCAGGTAGGGAATTTTCCTGCAAAATGCTCGATTAAAATACCGATAAACCGCTCGATAGAGCCAAACGCTACCCGGTGAATCATAATCGGGCGGTGCTTTTCCCCGTCTGCTCCCGTATATTCCAGGTCAAATCTCTGAGGCATCTGGAAATCAAGCTGAATTGTTCCGCACTGCCAGGTTCTTCCGATAGAATCCTCTAAATGAAAATCAATCTTCGGTCCGTAGAAAGCGCCGTCTCCCTCATTTACCACATAATCCATGCCAAGCTCGTTCAGCGCGCCTCTGAGCGCTTCTGTAGCCAGTTCCCAGTCCTCGTCGCTCCCCATACTATCCTCCGGTCTGGTGGAAAGTTCCACATGGTACTTAAACCCAAACTTATCATAGACTTCATCAATCAGTCTTACAACGCCTTTGATCTCATCCCTCACCTGATCCTTTGTCATGAAAATATGCGCATCGTCCTGGTTAAAGCAGCGCACGCGCATCAGGCCGTGAAGCTGGCCGGATTTCTCATGACGGTGTACCAGCCCGATCTCGCCTACCCGCATCGGCAAATCCTTGTAGGAACGCGGCTCAACCTTATACACCAGCATTCCGCCCGGGCAGTTCATCGGCTTTACTGCAAAATCCGCCTCGTCAATCACCGTCGTATACATATTATCCTTATAGTGATCCCAGTGTCCAGAATTCTCCCACAACTGCCTGCTTAAAATAACCGGCGTGGAAATTTCCACATAACCTTCTCTCTCATGCAGCTTTCTCCAGTAATCAAGCAGCAGATTCTTCAGCACCATTCCCTTCGGCAGGAAAAACGGGAATCCCGGCCCTTCGTCCATCATCGCAAACAAACCAAGCTCTTTCCCAAGCTTTCTGTGATCCCTTAGTTTCGCTTCCTCCATACGTTTCACATATGCTTCCAGATCGGCCGCTTTCGGGAAAGAGGTACCATAGATCCTGGTCAGCATCTGCCGGTGTTCGTCGCCTCTCCAGTAAGCGCCCGCCACGCTCTGAAGCTTAAATGCCTTGATTACGCTGGTATTGGCAACATGAGGCCCAGCGCATAAATCTGTAAAATCTCCCTGCGAATAGAAGCTAAGTTCTGCATCCTCCGGCAGATCCTCAATCAGCTCTACCTTGTAGTCCTCGTTCCTTTCCTTCATATACGCAATGGCTTCCTGCCGCCCCATAGTAGAACGCTCCAGCACAATCCCCTGCTTTACAATATTTCTCATCTCCTTCTCAACTTCCGCCAAATGCTCCGTGGTAAATGGGAAGCTGAACTCAAAATCATAATAAAAGCCATCCTTAATCGCCGGCCCAATCGCGCACTTAGTATCCGGATACAGGCGCTTCACTGCCTGGGCTAAGATGTGGGAGGTCGTATGGTGAAATGCCTCCGCGCCAACCTCGTCCTGGAACGTTAAATCCTGAATCGTACCGTCCTTCATACTAACCTTCATATTTGTTTCTCCTCTTTTCTAAAAATTGTATATGATTCAAAGGGATTTCCGAATAAAAGTAAATTCCGCGCCTTCACATTCAGCTATAGTTACATGCGCTGCTTTTATTCCTTACAATCCCAAACACTAAAAAAGCACCCTGACATAAGCCTACGCTGTCTGTCTAAGGGTGCATGTACTACTTATCCTGCACGGTTCCACCTTAATTTTTAACTCTACATTCCAATTCTTACCGGAATTCTGCCCATTAACGCCGGGAATACGGCAGCGCTTACTTTCCTGCTGTATGCTAATATACGTTCCTATATCCTACAGTAAGTGTTCCGCACTGCGGCTTGGGAATGGTCTTCATCCATCTTCTGCCATAAGGGCTTCCAGCCTTAAGTCCCTCTCTCTGTCTGGCTCCGGCAGACTACTCTTTCCGTCAACGCCTTTTATGTCTGGTGCTTTTTAAGTTATCTATTATTATAACAATGAACGGACAAATGTCAACCGGATTACGACGTATTTTTCATAGCAAGCCGAATATTTTCCCGAAAAGCCTCCCATGCTTCCTCCTGTTCCACAAAATACTTCGGACAGTTCTTCCCGGTTACGTCATAATGCCGGATCACATCCTTCTCGTCCAGCCCGAATTTTAAGCACAGCCAGGCGCAAAGCTGAACCATAGAGCGATACGTTTCATCGCGGAACTCTCCGGTCTCATCCGGATGACAGCACTCAATAGAGACGGTATCGATATTACGTGAATTGGAAGCATACGCTACCTCCCAGGTAGGAACGCACTGGACAATCTCGCCTTCTAACCCTACCACGAAATTACTGCTTACCTGATTGTCATGGTTATCTTTCAGGCTTTCAAAATAATCCCGGTTGTTCATAGCCGTAGCTCCTGGATTTGCCGTATAGTGGACAACGATTCCCGTAATCTTCTGCGTCTCTGTTCCCGGTCTGGAATAGGGGTTCACAGTTAGAAGCTGCACGTCAATCTCAGGCTTCGCCGCATCAATATGTTTCCCTACGCGCTCCCGGTACTTTCCCACAAAAATATCCGGTTTTACAATTTTCAGCACGCCAAGAACCACAAAAATAACCAACAGGCACCCCAGACCGATTTTTAAATATGTCCGCGTCTTCTCCTGCCGCCGGCGCGGAGTCTCTTTTTGATTCGTGTTCCTTCTCTTCTGTGACGTCATAATCTATCTTTCTCCTATGTATCTAAAAACTGACTCCCTCTTTACGTAGATACCGCAAAAAGAGTCTGCACATCTGAACAGACTCTTCTATGCGGTAATATCATAGCATACTTTTCGTCGTATTTTATAAAGGCTTGCTTAGGGAATTCTTATTAAAATATAAATTTATATGCCGTTACCGTTTCCCAGTCTTCTCCTTTCTTAAGAACAGAACTTGGAAAATTCTCATGATGAATTGCGTCCGGAAACCCTTGCGTCTCAAAACAAACGCCGCCTCGTTTGGGATAAACCGCCCCGTTTTTCCCCGGCTCGTCTTTCAGGAAGTTCCCGGTATAAATCTGTACTCCCGGCCGGTCTGTGTAGACCTCCATAGTAATTCCGCTTTCTTTTGCAGTCATCTCGGCCGCCTTGCGGTATCCTTCTCCCCGGATTACCCAGTTATGGTCATAGCCGTTTCCAAAAACCAGCGCTTCATAAGCTTCCGCAATATCTCTCCCAATCGGTTTCTTCCTCCGGAAATCCATAGGCGTCCCCTCCACCAAAACCAGTTCCCCAGTTGGGATTGAATCCGCATCCGCCCTGGTATATGCATCCGCGTCCACCCACACTTCATGGGACAGAACGTCTCCGGAAGCGTCTCCATTTAAGTTAAAGTACGCATGGTTTGTCATATTGCACAAAGTATCCTCCGAAGACTCCCCGTGATAAGATATCCGCACCTGATTCTCCTCATCCAGCAGATACGTAACCCGAATCTTCATCTCCCCCGGAAACCCCTGGTCGCCCTCGGGACTTTCCAGCACAAATACCACATGGGAATCATCTTCTTCAGCCGTCTGCCAAAGCCTCTTATGAAAAAAGTCCGGCCCGCTGTGGAGATTATGTTCCCCAATACTTTTCAATAAATGGTAAGTCTTTCCGTTCAATGTAAACTCCGCTCCGCCGATACGGTTTGCATTGCGCCCCACGATTGCCCCGATTGCTTCGCCTCCCGCCTCGTAACCGGCAGCGTCGTCATAACCAAGCAGTACGTCTCTCTTCTTCCCGTCCGCTCCGGGAATCCATGCGGATACCCAGGAAGCCCCGTAATTACTGACGGCTATTTCCATACCATTTTTATTTTTCAGCAGGTACAGCTTTGCCTTTTCTCCGTTTTTCAATGTTCCAAACTCTTTCTCCATTCCTCTTTCTCCTCTTCTTGCTGGCATAATTCAGGCAGCGAACCGTACGCAGTATGTCGTCTGCATTGATGAAGCCTATATATATTGTACCAAGCCGCCGGCCGGACGGCTAGACCTAAATTTTAATTTTTTATTATTCTCTGTTTATCGTATCCGCCGCCGACATCCTCCTAAACTGTCTTGCAGGCCCCGCCACTGCCAGGCACACGGAGCCAAGCATAATTGCTGCAATTACCATAAGCTCCCGCCCGGGAACGCTCCATGCGTCTCCCCACCTAGATGTCACAAGGGACTGAAACAGCGCCCTGTTAAGAGGCAGTCCAACGGCGCAGCCCAAAGCCGTCCCGGATACAAGATAAGCCGCCGCCTCTCCGGATACCATGCGGATTAGCTGTCCCACGCTCATTCCGATCGCCCGCATCGCTCCATATTCTTTCATCCGCGCCGACACGCTCATGGCAATGCTGTTCATGATATTAAAACATCCAATCACAGCAATCACCGCCAGAAATCCATATAGGAACACCGACAAGGAATAGCTTGCGCCCTTGATCTCCTGGTTCCCGATCCTTCTATCCGAAAAAGAAGCGCCTGTTTCACATGCCTGTTCCATCGCCTTTCTTATTTCCTGCACCTGCCGCTCTGTCGCCTTCCGGCTAAGCTGCACGTCAAGCGCCGCATATCCTCCTTCTCCGGTCAGTTTCCGGAACAGCTTTTCCGAGCAGATTACCAGATCCTTACCGCCGTTTGTATTACGATCCTCCCCGTAGCGAAACGGCCCTTCTCCCAGAACTCCGACCACAGGAACTTCCGTTTCTGCTCCCTTTAACTTCATCCTGACTTTACTACCAACGGTAACTCCATCTCCTTCCCGAAACACAGAAAGTACGCCCTTCCCTTCTTCAGCCTCTTGAATACCGCCCTCCAGCAGTGCCTCTTCTGCCCACTGAAACTGCTGTTCATCATAGGAAACCACAATAATCGTCTTTCCATCGGCAGGCAGCGCAAGTTCTGCATAGCTCCTCCCAAACGCCCGCTCCACGCCCGGATATCCTCTGACAGTTTCAGCAAGCTCTGAAGGAATCTGATTTGAATTATCTTCCTGATAGATACAAAGATCCGGCGCCGAAGGCCGCAGCGGCGTAATTGCGCGGTGCATAAAATCCACCGCCGTACTAAACGACAGAAACAAAATAATACTAAATGCAAAAGAGCCTGCCACCAGGAAAAAATTCTTCCTGTTTCCGACGCCATGATGCACACCCAGCGCTGTATCTACCCGAAAAAGCCTTGTATTAGCCGCTCTTTTAACCGGCCGCATTATTCCGGCATTTCCGGAAACCGCCGTCAGCGGGGATACCTTCGCCGCCCGCTTTGCAGGGGATCTTGCCGCCAGAATAACTGTGACAAATCCCACAGCCGCTCCCGCCGCTATTCCCGGCCAGCTAACCCCAAATACCGGAAGCCCGTCAAAGAGTCCCGGGCTTAAGTACCGCAGCATTCCGCACAGCGCCCATACCACAAGGACGCCTGCCGTCGCCCCCGCCGGAATCGCCGACTTACACCAGCTAAGAGCCTCCTTTCTCACAAACCGGGCAATCTGCTTCCTGGTAGCCCCAAGGCAGCGCATCATCCCGAAAAATTCTGTCCGCCGCGCAATATTGCTGTTCATACTGGCCGTAATCATAAAAGTCCCTGCAATCACCACCAGCGCCGCCAGAACTGCCGCCGTCAGATAAAGCCGCATCAGGTAGGAATCCCTGCTCTGAAACATCAGCATAAGAACCTTTTCATTCCTACTAACCTGCTCCGGTTCTAATCCGAACTGCCCGCAAATCTCGTCAATTGCATTCTGAATATTGCAGTATTTCCGAAACTGCACATAGTAAAGCGTCTCTTTGGACGCTCCCGTTTTCCCCGTCTCCAATTCCGAAAAACCATCTGTGTTCAGAAATATGCAGAAAGCATCTAATTTGGCAGTCAGCTCTGTATTCTTCGCAATTCCGGTAATACGGTATTGCTTCACATCTCCCCAGGGAGTAGTCAAATAAATCGGATCTCCAACCCCAGCCCCCAGCCTGGCGCTTACATTTTCATTGACGACAATTCCCCCAGCCGTTTCAGGAAAGCTTCCTTCTGAAGCTTCCGCGTCCGGAATCATCTGCTGAAGTTCTTTGTCAAATCCGCAGATTCCTGTTTCTATGCCTTCGATCTGATACCCATCCTCCAGACGGTAATTCAGCGCTCCATATCTAGCGATCCTTTCCACCTCCGGCCGCGCCCCAAGCAGCGTCCCCTGTTCTTCATTTACCAGAAACGCCGCATGCCAGCTCCCGTCTGTTTTAACTGCCTGAATCATCTGGGAACGTATCTCCATATCCGCCATACCAAAAATCGCCGTCACCAGAAATACGGCCAGTATAATGCAGAGTCTGGTCATCCGGCTTTGTTTCCGGCGCTGTTTTGTCTGGATGTTGACCAAGTCGAGATAATGTTTCATTTGGTCTCACCTCCAAGCTCACAAAGATTTCCGTCCGCAACCCGGAACACCCGGTCTGCCGACGCCGTCAAGTTCATATTATGGGTAATCATAAGAACCGTCTGCTGATAATGCCTGGACGCGCTGCACAAAAGATCCATGACATCCTGGCTGCTCTGAGAGTCCAGGTTCCCGGTAGGCTCGTCGGCAAGAATCAGCGCAGGACGCGTGATAAGCGCACGCCCTATGGCCACCCTCTGCTGCTGTCCGCCGGAAAGCTGCCCAGGCAGGTGCTTTCGCCGTTCCTTAAGCCCCAGCACTTCCAGAATATCTTCCACCCGTCTCTGATCAGGCTTCTTGTAGTCAAGCAAAAGTGGAAAGACAATATTCTGCTCTACATTAAGCTCCGGAATCAGATGAAAAGACTGGAAAATAAAACCGATATTCTGTCTTCGGAAAACCGTCCGCTCCTTCTCTCCCATCGCAAATAAATCTCTCCCATTGACATATACCTTTCCCTCGTTTGCCTCGTCCAGCCCGCCGATGCAGTTCAAAAGCGTACTTTTCCCGGATCCGGAGACTCCCACAACCGCTCCGAACTCTCCTCTCTGCATGGAAAAAGATACCTGCTTTAACGCCTCCACACGAGCTTCTCCTGTTCCATAAACCTTGCTTAGATTTTCTACCTTTAATAGTTCCATTTACCTGCTCCTTTCCCTGCCGACCCGTAAATAATCGCCCTCCGGGTATCCAGTAAATCATGTTCTTTGGCCGGCAGACTCCGCCCGGTAAGGTTTGGCACATTCCTGAGCCGTGTCTACATCCTAGCATTTTCATCTTACAGTTCGGTGAATGAAAGCTTACAGAGCTGTAAGGACTTTTCCGAAGCTTCATTTTTTATCGCAAAGAAATAGTTTTCTTTTTTCGTATTAAATCCAAGCTATTACGGGTAAAACTCTCCGGTTTCGTTTAAAAACGTCATACAGAACACGCTTCCTTCCCCAGGGCTGCTTTTTACAGACAGGTTCCCGCCCTGCCCTTCTGCGATTGCTTTCGCCAGAGAAAGACCAAGTCCCGTCCCCTGCCTGTCGCCGGAGTTTCTGCTCCTATAAAACTGTTTGAAAATATGATGGATATCCTCTTCCGCAATCCCACATCCGTTGTCCTTCACCATCAGCCTAGAAACCGCCGGAGCCTTTTCCCAGGATATGCGGATCAGTCCCCCTGCCTCTGTATGATCCAGGGCATTCTTCACAAGGTTGCCGACAGCCTCTTTTGTCCAATCTTGATCACAGGCAATCGTTTCTTTTTCCTCTCCTTCTATCTGAATTTCTTTTCTTTCACGCCTTGCGCGTTCTATGAGGTCGCATACAGCCTGCTCCACTAGCTCAGAGATTAGACACTGCCGCTTTTCAAAAACGATGCTCCCGGTATCTAACCGCGCCATTTTCAGAAGAGACTGAATCAATTCCTCCATCCGTTCCAGGGACTGCCGGGATTTCTGTGAAAAGTTCTTCACTACCTCTTCGCGTCCCGGCTCTTCCGTAATGATTTCCATATACATACTCAATGCTGCAAGAGGGGTTTTCAACTGGTGGGAAATATTAGAAATCATGTCTTTCAGAAATACTTTTGCCCTTTGCTCCATTTCACTCTTTGCCTGCAGCGACTGCGCAAGCTGTTCGATACTTCCGAATAGCTGATAGATTGTCCCGGGTTCTCCAGCGGGGAGACGCATCTCAAATCGGTTTTCCGAAAATTCTGCTATCACGTTCCCGGCGTCTTCATACAATTCTTCCTGCCGCCGGAAAAACACTGCCGTCCGCGTCAGTATGACAACGGCAAATACAAGTCCCACTGACATCAGCAGCAATATCAGCGGAACGGAAGCCTCCCACGCAAGCAAAAGCAAATAGCTCTGTGTTTGTTCCGTATGTCCGATTGTCTGAAGCAGCTTGGCTCCTTCCTCCGTCACTTCCCGTTGATTCCAGGCGGAAGCAATCACCCCGGGCGGTATGCCCGCTTTCAGCAGATAGGAGGAAGCTGCAAGCTCGCGCCCCACAAGAATCTTCCGAATCTCCTGCGCCTGCAGGAACCCCAGGCTTCCTAACAAACAGGTCTGCACCGCGCATACAGCCAAAAGAAAAACATAAAACTTACGCGTCTGCCTTTCATATAAAAATCTCAAACCGTTCACTCCTTCCACTGATAACCGAATCCACGAACCGTTAACAAGCGCTCCGGCTTTGAGGGATTTTTTTCCAATTTTTCACGGAGACGGCGCACATATACCGACAAGGTATTGTCATCCACAAAATTCCCCGCGCCGTCCCAAAGCCTGTCCAGAATCGTACCTCGGGTAAGGACTTTGCCGCCGTTTTCCAGCAGCAGGCATAGCAGCCTGTACTCGGCTCCGGTAAAATCCACCGGTTCCTCATCTAAAAACACTCTGCTTTCCGCAAGATTTACCAATATATTTCCTGACCGCAGTATATTCTCCTCGACAACTCTGTGGTTACTGCGGCGCAATAACGCCCGGATACGGGAACACAACTCCCCCAGCTTGAAAGGCTTCGTAATATAATCGTCCCCTCCGCAGTCAAGCCCCCTGATTACGCTGGTTTCCTCATCCGACGCCGTCAAAAAAATAATCGGAACCCGGTTCCCGGATTGCCGCAGCTTTTCACACAGTGCAAATCCAGTTCCATCCGGCAGTGTTACATCAAGCAGAAGAAGGTCAAAACCTTGCCCTGCAAGCGCTTTCTCAGCCTCCTTTATGGTTCTTGCAACCTCTACGCCAAACCCGTTTTTCTTCAAAGAATAGGTCAAGCCGTCAATCAGGCTGCGGTCGTCCTCTAAAAGCAGCAGTTTTTTCAACCGAAACTCCTCCCTCCCAAATACAATGCTCTCTATCTATTATACATCCTTTTCTGAAAATGTACGCTTACAAAACTGTAAGGTATCTGCAACGGCTTTGAAAACAAGTTACTGTTCACTCCATTCACAGCAACTTTCGCCAATCCATTTAAAATTCGCTTCGCAAATGGGATTTGCCCACACCTGAATCACTTTCTCACGTACTTTGCAGTGAATGCAAAGTACTGCGTGAACAGTAACGAGAACGAAGCTTCTTTGCTTCAGAATCCTTCTCTTGGACTGTTTCCGGAGGGACGCCATACGGCATTGTTTTAATATTGATACTGTTTCCGATATTTTAAAAACAGAACCATGGACAAAGACAGAGCCATCAGTTCCGCAGCGGGTGTCGCCAGCCAGATACCATGAACGCCCAAAAGAGCAGGAAGAACCAGCATGGTAATCAGCATGAACACAAAAGAACGGGAAAAGGCGAGAATTGCCGAAATAATACCATTGGACAACGCCGTAAACATTCCGCTGGCAAAGATATTAAAACCAATGAAAAACAGCGCAAGCGTACATATCCGGTTTCCGGTTACGGCAAGCTCATAAACCGGATTATCCTGGCGGGCAAATACGGACACCAGGGCTTTTGTCGCGGCGAATGACGCGGCCACTGTTACAAAGGAAATACCCGCAATTACTTTTAGGCTAGTGGAAACCAGCCTTTTCAGCTTTTCATGATTCTTTTCCCCATAGTAATAACTAATCATTGGCGCAACGCCATAGGAATACCCGGTGTAAAGGGAACTGGCAAACATCAGGACATACATGATGATAGTCACGGCGGCGACGCCGTTTTCACCAACATAGCGCAGCATTGTCCAGTTGAACATCATGGTAATAATACCTGTGACCAAAGCGGTAGCCATTTCAGAACAGCCGTTAATTGCCGCGCCTGCAAGCACTTTAAAGCGAAAGGCTGGACTTGTAAAATGAAGCAGGTTCTTCTTGCTGCTAAACACAAACAGACCGGCCACGGCTGTTACGGAGTACCCCAAGCCAGTGGCAAATGCCGCTCCGCCGATACCCAAATCAAGAATAGCAATGAACACATAATCCAGTACCATGTTCAGTACGCCGCCCGTTACGGAGCAGATCAGGGAAAGCGCCGCTTTCTCGGAGGCAATCATATAGAGCGTAAAGTTGTTCATCAGCAGAATCGGGATGGTAAACACCAGATAGCGGCTAAGATACGCGGTACAGTAATTTGCTACTTCTGGGGACAGCTTAAGATTTCCGAAAATGCCGTCCATAACAACGTATCCAAGTATGCACATCACCAGGCCGACAATCACGTTGACTAAAATCAGAAATGTAAAATCTTCCCTGGCTTCTTTGGGCTTATGCTCTCCCATCTTTTTCATAATAACCGCGCTGCCGCCGGTGGCCAGCATGGTGGAAATGGCAGTCACCAGTTGGATCACCGGCGCTGTCAGGTTGATAGCCGACAGCGCGTCTGTACCAATCAGATTGGATACAAACAGTCCGTCAACCATCGTATAAAAAGACATAAAGACCGACATGGCTATAGTGGGGACGGCAAATTTAAGTATATTCCCCAATGTAACCGGCTTGTTGTAAGCATTTTGATTATTCATAATTTTTCTCCTTATCTTGTTTTTTTCCGGTATATGCCTCATAATAATCCGTACAGTAACTGTACAGTCAAGAGAGAAAAAAGAGCGCAGTTTAGTTACCGTGGACGTCAGCCAAGACACATCTTTTGATAAGCTGGTGGAACTGATTACGGACGAAACAAAAAAATATCAGCTTCGCCGCCTGCACGACGCGTCTTACGGGACGATGATTTCTGTGGAAAGCCTTTATAATCGTAACTTTGAAGATTACTCGAAAATGTTCATCGAGATTCCGTTTCCCATAAAGAAAGCCGGATTGCATATACAACCCGCCGGAGAATATGTTCGGGCTTTTTATAGAGAGTCCGATGAAAATGCTGTGTTGTGCTACCAAAAAATATTTGATTACGCTGCCAAGCATGGCTTTACGCTGTCGGGATTTTCTTATGAAGTCATTATCAATGATAATGTAATCGATAGAATGGAGGATGCGCTTGTCCAGATCGAGATCCCTGTAAAACAAAATCCAGGGTAAGCGTCAAATCGTACGCTTACTTATAAATTAACGCCGCCAGATTTTTAGCGGCGTGGTTTTCTACATTCTTTTGGAAGTTCCCCGATATCCCGCATACAATGGCTGCAGCCAGCCAGATCAGTCCCAG
>CAJURK010000042.1 GCA_910588745.1 uncultured Dorea sp.
ACGGTTTTTCGGAAAGCTTTCCGGAAAAAGATTTGATGTCCCGTGAGTTCTGCGTCAACATTCCGGGGATGCGAAAGGCCGGAACGTTAGCGCAGTTTTTTTCCTGTTTTACCTATGTTCCCGACGCCAAAGACGGATATGACGAGTGCTACCGGGACGCGCTTGCGATGATCCGGATTCTTGCCTGCCAGTGTGAGAAGTATCCGGACGAGATTGCACAGGCGGTTTCTTATGAAGAGATTCGGCAAAATGAAGAGGCGGGCCGGATATCCGCTGTGCTGACGGTGGAAGAGGGAGGCATTTTAAATGGGAAAATGGAACGGTTAGAAACACTCTATCAAAAGGGAGTCAGGCTGATAACCCCTATGTGGAATTATGAAAACTGTTTTGGGTATCCCAATAGCAGAGAACCGCAGGTCATGGCGCGGGGACTCAAGGAATTTGGGAAAGAAGCGGTGGAGTATGCAGGGCGTCTTGGGATGATTGTGGATGTTTCCCATGCTTCAGACGGAGTGTTCCGGGATATTTTAGAGTGCGCGAAAGGGCCGGTGGCGGCTTCCCACTCTAACTGCAGAGCTTTGTGCGACCATCCAAGGAATCTGACGGATGAGATGATTCGTAAGCTTGCAGAGGCCGGCGGCGTAGCGGGGCTTAATTTTTACGGATTGTTTTTGTCAGGGAGAAAAGAGTCCAAACTGGAGGCAATGACGGCTCATGTAAAGCATATGGTGCAGGTAGGAGGCAATGAATTTCCGGCTCTGGGAACGGATTTTGACGGATTTGACGGAATGGAATACGAGGATATCCGGGGGATAGACGGTATGGAGCTTCTGTGGCATGCGCTGAAAAAGGCGGGGCTTTCGGAGAACCAATTAGACGGAATCTGGAGAAAGAATGCGCAGCGGGTTCTAAAGAGACTTTCCGTTTCATAGAATGTGGAGAATATCAGAGTATAAGGGGGAGCAGCTATGAAGCTTCCACAAGAGCCGGATGCCTGCGCAGAGCTTGTCGGAAATGAAGACTATCCGGATTTGCAGGGCGTCGTAAAGTTCTATGATACATATGGAGGAAGTATTGTCTGTGCGGAGGTTACAGGCGTAAAGAACAAAGAAGGAAGGGCGGGGGAAGGATTCTTCGGCTTTCATGTTCACGAGGGAAATTCCTGCGCGGGCAGTCAGGGGGAGCCTTTTGCAGAGGCCGGCGGGCATTTCAGCTCCGGGGACAAGCCGCATCCGCAGCATGAAGGGGATTTGCCGCCGCTTTTGGTGTGCGACGGCGAGGCATGGATGATGTTCTTTACCGGACGGTTCTTTCCGGAGGACGTGATCGGAAGAACGGTAGTAGTTCACGCGATGCCGGACGATTTCAGGACCCAGCCGGCAGGGGACGCGGGAGGACGGATTGCCTGCGGTGAGATTAGGGCTTTCAAAAGATAAAGAAATGAGACAGAAGGGCTTGCGTTTTCGCAGGCCCTTTTGTGATGCCGCCGTTGTTTACCAAATGACCTGTAACCTGTCTGCCGTATATCCCGGAGGAAGCTGTCTGCGCCAGGTTGTAATTTGCAGGATAATTCGCTATACTGATAGAAGGAAGAAACGAGAAAGAAGATACGAGGTGAGCGGGATGAGACATTTGAGGAGAATTGTCTGTGGGATACTGGTTATCCTGACGGCGAATATACCATTTTTACAATTGCGGGGAATGGGAGTTTTCTGGCTGCTGCCTTTGGCGTTTTGCTATTTGGGGATACATGCGGCGCCGTCTCTTGAAAATAGGAAGCTGCCGAAGCTTCGTCTCAGGATTTGTGCGGACGGGTGCGAGCTTCTGATTTATTTTTTGATTTCGGTTTCCGTATCGGTTATCTGGCTTGCGGCAGCGATTCCTTCCTTGTTCCATGAACACAGGGGCATGTGGTTTGCCGATCTTATGTGTGTGATTCTGGCGGAAGGACTGGTATTCTGGAACGGAATCTTGCGGGTCTATTTCACATCCGCGCAAATCGGTGTGAAGTGGCGGGCGATCGGGATTATCTGCGGCTTTATTCCGGTTGTGAATCTGATTGTACTACTGCGGATCATCCGCCTGGCTTTGGAGGAATGCAGGTTTGAGAGCGAGAAGATCTGGAGCGGAAAAAGGCGCGGGCCGGAAAGGCTGTGTGAAACGAAGTATCCCATTTTAATGGTACACGGCGTGTTTTTCCGGGACTATAAGTACCTGAACTATTGGGGAAGGATTCCCGGGGAGCTTGCCGTCCACGGGGCAGAGGTTTTCTATGGAAATCACCAGTCGGCGGCGTCCGTGGCTGAGAGCGGGGCGGAACTTGCCGCCCGGATTCATGAGATCCGGAAGGAAACCGGCTGTGAGAAAGTGAACATCATTGCCCACTCGAAGGGCGGGCTGGATTCCAGATTCGCGGTGAGCATGCTTGGGATGGCGCCCTTCGTCGCGTCGCTGACTACAATCAATACGCCTCACCGGGGCTGTGTGTTTGCGGATTATCTGCTGGATAAGATTCCCCGGCCGGTAAAAGATAAGACGGCTGCAGCCTACAATGCCGCCCTTCGGAAAGCAGGCAATGAGAATCCCGATTTTATGGCGGCGGTTACAGATCTAACGGCATCGGCGTGCGCCGTGTTCAATGAAAAAGTAACGGATATGCCGGAGGTATATTATCAGAGCGTCGGATCCAAATTAAATATAGCGTCGGGCGGCAGATTTCCGCTGAATTTTTCCCATCGTTTGGTAGAGTATTTTGACGGGCAAAACGACGGGCTGGTATCGGAAACGTCCTTCCCCTGGGGAGCGGACTATACGTTTCTTACTACGGACGGAAAGCGGGGGATATCTCATGGGGATGTGATTGACTTGAACCGGGAAAATATAAAAGATTTTGATGTGCGGGAATTTTACGTGAATCTGGTAAACGGACTGAAGAAAAAGGGATTTTAGCGGGTTGGACAAGCAGTTCGTAGGGTTTTTCAGGGACGGGGCTTATCTGATTGCATAAGGAGAGATTCGCAGGATTAGCGAAGCGGGACAGACGGTTCCGATCTAAGGAGGGAGATGCGAGACGGCATGGAAGAAAAACGACGGATTGAAGAGTCTAAAGTGGAGAGTCTGCACCTTGTGCGGATGACGCATTTAAATGGCGCCGGCAGGCTGTTTGGCGGAATGCTGATGCAGTGGATTGACGAGGTGGCCGCGCTGGCGGCGAAAAAGCATGCGAGAATGAATATTACAACGGTTTCTATTGATCATCTGCAATTCCTGCGGGGCGCGTTCCTGGACGATATCATTGTACTGCAGGGAAAGGTTACCTATGTGGGCCGCACCTCGATGGATGTGAAGGTGGAAACTTACGTGGAGGATAGAGAGGGAAGCCGGACTCTGATAAACTGTGCTTATATCACGGAGGTTGCCTTAGGGAAGGACGGAAAGCCCGCGCAGGTTCCGGGGCTGATACTGGAGACAGAGGAAGAACGGCGGGAATGGGCGAAGGGAGAGCGGCGCAGAGAATTAAGGGCTTTCCATGGATAAGAAAATAGTCTCATTTTATGCGGTCTTGGAACTGGGGATGGCGCTTTTGAAAAGGATAGTCTCTATATTATAATGTGGGGGAACTAAAAGAGAAGGAGGAACTGATATGAGTATTATAACGCTGGTTGGGGCAGGGCAGATGGCGTCGGCACTGACGTTTCCCCTGGCTGAAAACGGACATGAGGTGCGGCTTGTGGGAAGCCCCTTAGACGACGGAGTTATTGACAGGCTCCGCAAGGATCATTACCATGTCAACCTTTTGCGTACCCTGCACAAGGAGATCAGCTATTATAAGGACGCGGAGCGGTCTGCGGCGCTTCAGGGCGCGGAGCTGGTAGTCTGCGGAGTCTCAAGCTTTGGCGTAGACTGGTTTGGAGAGGAGGTTCTGCCAAAGATTGCAAGGGATGTTCCTGTGATTTCCGTGACGAAGGGAATGCTGGACTTGGAGGACGGAACCATGCTGACTTATCCGGAGTATTGGAAAAGCAGGCTGCCGGAAGGAGAAGGGCCGGAGATTTACGCCATCGGAGGACCCTGTACAGCAAGGGATCTGGCGGACCACGATCCGTCGTTTGTGGGATTTTGCGGCCCGGATATGGCAGTTTTGCGGTGGATACGCAGTCTCTTTGCCACGGATTATTATATCATCAGCCTGACAACCGACGTGGTAGGGCTGGAATGCGCGGTAGCCTTGAAAAACGGTTATGCGTTAGGAACCGCGCTGGCAATCGGAATGGCGGAGAAAGCAGGGGACGACGGGGTGAACCATAACAATTCCGAGGCGGCGCTGTTTCAGGAGAGCGTAATAGAGATGCTAAGGCTGCTCCGTGTCGTGGGCGGAGGAACGGAGCATATTATGTATGCGGCGGGAGATTTGAACGTTACGGTGGCGGCAGGCCGGAGCAGAACGGTAGGGCTTCTTTTAGGCAAGGGTATGCCGATGGAGGAAATCAAAGAGCAGCTAAAGGGACAGACCCTGGAAGCGGTGGTTATCGCCACCCGAACCGCCAGAGCGGTTCGGGCGCTTGCAAAAGCCGGAACAGTAAAGGAATCCGATTTTCCATTGCTGCTGCATGTGGACGCTCTGCTGAACCGAGGGGCAAAGCTGAATATCCCGTGGAAAGAGTTCCAGAAGGAAATGTAAGGAGAGAAAGGGAAACGAAAGATGAAAGAATTTAAGCTGATTGCGTTTGATATGGACGGTACGCTGTTAAACAGCAAGGGTCTCATATCCGAAAGAGTGCAGGCCGCTCTAGACAAAGCTATCGACCATGGAAAGACCGTGATCATCTGTACCGGGCGCAGTTACCGGGAATTGATGGATTACGATGACCGGGAATTGAAAAGAATCCGGTATTATGTGTGTGAAAACGGGGCGTTGGTCTACGATTCTTTTGAAAAGAAGATTATATCCGCCGTACATATTCCGGAAAAGCTTGTCCGAACAATCCTGGATCTGGCGGACCGGGAAGACGTCATGGTTTATCTGGCAAGCGAAGGGCAGAATATGATCAACCGGAAGGATGGGGAGCGGATGGAGGATTTTCATGCAGAGCGCTACAAAGACATCGAGCTGCGTTCGGCCATTCTGAAAGAAGATGTGATTGGCAGTTACAGAGAACATCCGGTTCCCGTTGAAAAAATGAATCTGTATTCAGCAACCTATAAGCTTCGGGATACCTTTTATGAGCGGCTGAAAGACCTGCCCTTATCCATTGTATTTGCGGAAGAAACCGGCCTGGAAATCATGCCCTGCGGCGTGTCCAAAGCTTCCGGTTTCCTGGATTTATGCAGGCATCTAAAAATACCAACACAAGAAACCATCGCGGTAGGCGACTCGGACAACGACGTGGAGTTTCTAAAGGCGGCGGGATTCGGAATCGCTATGGAAAACGCCAGACCCTGCGTAAAAGAAATCAGCGACGCCCAAACAGCCGACAACGACCATGACGGCTGCGCTAAGGTAATTGAACAATATTTATTAAAATAATAATATCCTCAGTGGACAAAGGGACGCCCGCCCCTTATCCACTGAGGGTAGAAACACAACATATAAGGACACCTGCTTTTAATCAACATATAAAAGCAGCGTGTCCTTACGTATTTTTGTACAAAAATCCACCGTGCTTTTCACAGCGGCATCTTTCGCGTTCTTTTCCCATTCCCGCCTGTCAACCCATCAATAACCCAAATTAGTGCAAATTTTGCGCATGGTATTTGGACTTTTTTGTACACTTTGCCAGTATTATTATAATAGTAGATGAAGGAGGCATTTATGAACAGACGTAGTAACAAAATATTGAGAGAACTGATTCTTGGGAATCGGCAGAATGTTTTGGAGCTGGTTGATAAATATAATCTTCAGGAAAGAACGATAAGAGCCGATATTAAGGAACTCAATGAGGCTTTACAGGAACACGGCCTCCCGTTCATCGCGTCTGATAAAAACGGAGAATTATTTATTGACACAGAAGATAAGCCGGACGTCGGCGCCTATGAAAGTTTTATTCGGGCGCATACGTTTTATACATACTATTTATCGAAAAACGAGCGTTCAACCATACTTGCGATGATACTGATGAATGCCGAGGGTTACGTGACGGTTGAATACTTAAGGGACATTATCGGAGTCAGCAGGAATACGCTGCTTCACGATCTGTCCGAGTTAAAGAAATGGTTTGACGAGAATAATATGGAGCTTGTTTCCCAGGTTCGGCGGGGATACATTGTAAATGCGCCGGAGCTGCAGATTCGGAAAGGAATCTTAAAACTTTTAGAGGTAAACGGAGACAACAATGATTACGGAACGGGATACCATCTGGGAGCTTTCTGGAATTTCTTAATCAGCGAAGTAGACAAACTGGGCATATACCATGTCATGAAGAAAGATATTATCGAGCAGGAGGAGTTATCGCAGGCGTTTTTGTCGGATTATTCGTTTTTTGAAACGGTGATTGAACTGACGCTGGTGGTAAACCGGATTGTGAAGAACCATACGCTGCCGGACTATTATGAGGATACCATGAGGGAAATTAGGGAGAGTTCCAAATATGCCTTTAGCAGGAATCTTCTGGAGATTATGGGGGAACGGTACGGATTTTCGGTTTCGGAAGCGGAAGCGCTGTATTATACGGACTGCCTGAAGGGAAAGAGTTATCTGAAAGACCGGCACCACAAAAGCAACGCCCTGGATCTGCGGCTGATGATCGCAGAGACCCTGTATCAGATTTCTAGTTGTTTTGGAATTGATTTTTATCTGGATTTTGCACTGTATGATCTGCTGATTGCACATATGCGTTCGGCTGTTTACCGTCTGCAGACGGGAGAAATCCTAAGGAATCCGTTAAAGGAGTCTCTTCTGAAAGAATACCCGGAGGTTTTCGGGATTATCCGCAGGAATATCGGCACGTTAGAGGAATACATCGGCACGGAATTTTCCGAGGATGAGATGTCGTTTATGGTATTGTATTTCGCTTCGGTTATGGAGAAAGAGAAGGCGGAGAGTTCAAAAAACAGTAAAGTGCGGGTAGCGCTGGTCTGTGAAACCGGAAGGGGAACGGCGCAGTTTATGCTGGCAAAGCTGAAAACTTTAGACGAGATGATAGATATTGTGAATGTTTCGTCGGTTCACAATACCAGTGAAATTAAAAAAACGGGAGCCCAGATGATTATCTCTACCATACCGCTGGACGGCGAAGAGCTTCCCTGTATTACCGTGCGCTCCGCCATGTTAAGCAGAGAGGATCTTCTTGACATTCAGAGAATGGTATTAGAAATTACGGACGGCAATGCGGAGGAACAATCCAATTTGGAAATTACCGTTGTAAATCCGGAGGAAGCGAATATTCAGGGAGCCTTTTACCGGCTGCTTTCTGAGGACAGGACGCTGACCGGGTATGAGGCGGCAGACTGGCGGGACGCGGTCCGTAAGTCCGGAATGCTTTTATACGAGACGGGTGCGGTAGAACTTCGTTATGTGGAGGCCATGATTGCAAATATTGAGAAATACGGGCCCTACATTGTGGTGTGTCCGGGAACAGCCCTTCCCCATGCGGACACCGACGAAGGAGTAATCAAAGAAGCCGCGTCTCTTGTGAGGCTTGCGTCTCCGGTTGAATTTCAGAATGAGGCCAATGATCCGGTTCGGTATGTGATTGGAATCAGTGTTCAGAGCGCCGAGAGCATCAATCAGGCAATCTATGATTTGATGATGATATTCGGGAATGATAAGATCAGAAGCCTGCTTGACGAGGCGCCGGATGAGAAATCCATTCTGGAGACAATCAATAATTTGAATAAAATAAGCGGCAGAAAAGCCGCGAAAGGGAGGTGACAAGATCATGGCAAATGCATTAGGAGACGTCTATATCGCGCCGGAGCTGATCCTTATGGACATTGAGGCTAAGACAGACCAGGAGGCAATCGAAATTCTCGCAAAGCATTTATATGAGAAAGGCATTGTAAAAGAAAGCTATATCGAAGCCGTAAAGGAAAGAGAGAAGGTTTTCAGTACAGGTCTGAACTTTGAAGAGATGGGGATCGCCATCCCTCATACAGATTCCATTCATGTAAATAAACAGGCAATTGCCGTAGGGATTCTTAAGAAGGATGTGAAATTCTGCCATATGGGCATGCCGGATGAACCGGTGGCATGCGAGATGATGTTCATGATGGCGATTGAAAAGCCGGAGAGCCAGGTAGATTTCTTAGGCAAGATGATGGATATCTTCCAGACGGAAGGATATCTGAAGGGATTGAAATCCTGTAAGACGCCGGAAGAGCTGGCGCAGAAATTTGGAGACTCTTTTAAGGAGTAATGCAACATTATATAAAGAAAGCTTAGGTTTTATATAATGTGCAGATAAAAATCATTATTTTAAGGAGGTGTAAAGGAATGAAGAGGATTTTGTTGGTATGTGGGTCAGGAATCTGTACTTCGACCGCGGTAAACCAGAAGGTGACAAAGGCTTTGGAGGACAGAGGACTTAAAGGTCAGTTTCAGATTACACAGGGGAAGGCTTCGGAGGTTGCTGAAAAGTCCAAACAGTTTGATATGGTAATATCTACAACTGTACTTGGCGGAGAATGCCACTGTCCGTTGGTAATCGGTACGGCCTTCCTGCTGGGAAGAGGAACTGAGCCGATCGTGGATCAGATCGTAGAAATTCTGCAGAAGTAACAGCAGGCTGGCTCATGATGAAAAAACGGTGGATTTACGCGACTGAAAAGGAAGGAGAATAAGGTTATGAATTATTTCTTGGGTTTTTTCCAGTACATAAGTGACCTGGGTGCTACCGTAATGATGCCTATCATTATCTGCATCATGGGATGTATCTTAGGAGCTGGATTTGGCAAGTCTCTTCGCGCAGGCTTGACGGTAGGTATTGGTTTTATTGGTTTAAATCTTGTAACGGGTTTGATGGGCGATAACCTTGCGCCGGCTGTAACGCAGATGGCGGAACGTTTCGGATTAAGCTTGTCGGTAATTGACGTAGGCTGGCCGGCGGCTGCACAGATTGCGTTTGCTTCAACGGTTGGTACGATTATTATCCCGGTTTGTCTGGCAGTTAACATTGTCATGCTTCTGACAAATACAACGCAGACGGTAGACGTGGATATTTGGGATTACTGGCATTTTGCATTTACCGGAGCGCTGGTTGCGGTTGTAACCGGCAATCAGGTATACGGCGTCATCGCCGCAATTTTAAACATGGTGATTATTATGGTTCTTGGCGACTGGACCGCAAGCGGAGTTGAGGAAACGCTGGGACTTCCGGGCGTATCCCTGCCGCATGGATTTACGACTGCTTATGCGCCGATTGCGATGCTGTTCAACTGGATTCTGGATAAGATTCCAGGCGTGAACAAGATTAGCTTTGACATTGAGAAGATGCAGAAGAGATTCGGCGTATTCGGCGAGCCGATTCTTGTTGGTACCGTACTCGGTATCGTAATCGGCGCGGTAGCCGGCTATGACATTCCGGCAATCCTGCAGCTTGGTATTAACCTTGGCGCGGTTCTGGTATTGATTCCGAAGATGGCCGCTCTTTTGATGGAAGGCTTGATTCCGGTATCCGACGCGGCTTCTGAGTTTATTGAGAAGAAATTCTCTAACCGCGGTAAGATTTACATCGGCCTTGACTCTGCGGTAGGCGTTGGACACCCGATGACTCTTTCCGTAGCGTTGGTGCTGGTTCCGGTTACCGTATTTTTAGCAGTGCTGCTTCCAGGCAACCAGGTAATGCCGTTTGCCGACTTAGCGGTTATCCCATGGATGTTCGTGCTGATTACGCCGGTGGTTAAGGGAAATGGTTTCCGTGCGCTGATTATCGGTATTATCACGCTGGCAGCCGGCCTTTACATTGCGACAGACTTGTCCCAGTGGATTACCCCGGCAGCAGAAGCCGCTGGATTTGATATGGGTTCTGCAACGGCAATCTCAAGTATCTGCGACGGCGCGAACCCACTGACCTGGGCAGTTACAAGGCTGAACTGGATCAATCCGTTTGTGGGTATTGCGGTAGTAGGCGCAATCGCCCTTGGTTTGGCATTGATAAACAGAAAGAAGATTCTGAAAGAAGCTGCAGAGATGCATGCGGCAGGATAGTAAGCGTTAAGGAGGCTGACAGCTCTTTGGAAATATTGTGCAAAGGGCTGTGTACCGATAACAGAAATTACGATTGCGCAGGCATTCTTTTCCTGGAAAAGGATGCCTGTCAGATTAAACGCACCGGTAAAACGAGTCGGTAACGCATTTAAAAGGTGATTGGCAACAGAGATATGGAAGGGCGTTGTTGAAAGGAGATCAGGTTTGCGTACTTATGAATATGATTCCAATGTGTACTTTAGAAAAATAACAGTGACAGCCTGCTTTTGCGTGTTTATTTTTGCATATGCTGTTTTTCAGCTTGTGACAGGGGAGAATCCCCTGCTCTGGATAGGAGCGTTAGTCGTTTCCGGATATTTTGTGTGGGAAACGTTTATTTCCATTGCCAATCCGTCTAAGGTTGAAGTTGACGAGAAAGGAATTACTTTTTCGGCATACAGCAAGGCTCACCATTACGAATGGTCAGAAATCCGCAAATTCCGGTGCAAACCCCTTGCATCCGGCACGAAGATGTTTGTGCGGATTAATGAGGCGGGGATTTTCCGGGGCCGTTACTGGGTGAACTGTTACTATTACAGCGAAGGAGAAAAGCTGTTTAAATTTTTATTTGATAAAGAGATTGAAGTGGATCCGCAGGGGTTGAAAGCGAAAGCCGTACAGGGAAGCATTGAGGCAAAGAAATTAAAGAAACAGAAATATGACCGAAAAAGGCAGGCGAACGCGCAGAAGCAGCTTGCAAAGCAGATTCGGAAAAACGCAGTGAAGAGATAGGGGAGGCAAAAGGATGTTTGAGCAGGAAAAGATAGCTATGATTGAAGCAGGAAAGAAGATGGACCGCTATGGTCTGATCGCACTGTCCGGAGGAAACGTAACGCTTCGTATGCCTTCGGGAGAGATACTGGTGACGCCGTCAGGCATGATTTATGAAGATATGGTACCGGAAGATGTTCTGGTAATGGATATAGAAGGAACGGTGATCGAGGGTGAGAGAAAACCTTCCGTGGATACGGTGGCGCTTCTCTACATTTTAAAGCATATGCCGGAGGTGAACGCGGTTATACACACGCATCAGCCTTATGCAACGGGAGTTGGGCTGATTACAGACGAGATTCCCTGTAATCTGACTACTCTTGCGAATGCGACAAGGGGAAGCGTAAAGGTATGTCCGTATTCGTCGGCCGCAAGCGAGCAGATGGGCGTCGAGGTGGTAGAAAACATCGGAGACAGGCTGGCGGTAATCTTAAAACATCACGGAGTGGTAAGCGTCGGCGACAGCTTAAAGCAGGCTCTTTGCGCGTGTGTGTATCTGGAAGAGGCGGCAAAGACCTATTCGGTTGCATACAGCATGAATAAAGAGGTGCCGGAGCTGAACACGGAGCAGGTAGCAAGGGCAGTGGAGATTTTCCGCCATTATGGACAGGGAACTCCGGCGTTGCCAAAATAGAAAGTATCATATGGGTTTTACAGGCAGATGCAAAGAAAGCATCTGTCTTTTTTCTTTGCCGAAATTTATGAAATAATACCATTTATTGCAGATTATGAGTAATCCTTGGCACTTTTTGAGTATTCTATGACTGTATTATAATATTTCATATAGAGGAGGAAACTATGAACAGGAGGAGTAACAAAATACTGAGGGAGCTGGTTTTAGGAAACCGGCAGAATGTTACGGAACTGGTAGAAAAATACAAGGTTCAGGAACGGACGATCCGGGCGGATATAAAAGAACTGAACGATGCGCTGGAGAAATACGAGCTGCCGGCCATTGTTATGGATTCGGACGGAGAATTGTCTGTGGGGACGGGAGATAAGCCGGACGTTTGCGCGTTTGAGAGATTTATATGCGAGCATACCTTTTATACTTATTATTTGTCGAAAAACGAGCGGGCGGCGGTTCTGGTTATGATCTTGCTGAACGCAAAAGGTTATATTACAGTCGAACAGCTTAAGGAGACCATAGGAGTAAGCAGGACAACCCTGCTCCGGGGTCTGCCAGAAATTAAGAAATGGTTTGAAGAAAACAGAATGGAACTTATTTCCCAGGTGCATAAGGGATATATCGTCAATGTATCGGAGTTTGAGCTTCGGAAGGGAATTCTAAAGCTTCTGGAGGTAAACGCAGACGACAACGAATATGAAACGGGTTACTGTCTGGGCGCTTTCTGGAACCTGCTGCTCCATCAGATGGATAAGCTGAACGTATACAGTGATATGAAACAGATGATTATTCAGCAGGAAGAAGCGTTGCAGTCCTTTTTATCGGATTTCTCCTTTTTTGAAGCGGCAATCGAACTGACGCTGATTGTGAACCGAGCGGCGAATCATCAGTTCCTTCCTGATTATTATGAAAAGAACTGGGGAGAACTGAAAGAAAGTTCTAAGTATGTGTTCAGCAGCAACCTTTTTGCAAAGATAAAGAAAAGATACCAGATAGAGGTTCCATCGTCAGAGGTACTGTATTATACCGAATGCCTGAAGAGGAAGAGCTATTTAAAGGATAAAAATCATAAAGAGAATGCGCTGGATATCCGTCTTTTGATTGCGGAGACTCTATATCATATTTCCAGTTGCTTTGGAATTGATTTCTATCTGGATTTTTCCCTGTATGATTTATTAATCGCGCATATGCGGTCGGCGGTGTACCGGCTGCAGACCGGAGAAGTTTTAAAGAATCCGCTGAAGGAATCGCTGCTAAAGGAATATCCGGAGATATTCCAGATTATCCGGGATAATATCCGCACGCTGGAAGAATATATAGGCGGAGCGTTTTCAGAAGACGAGATGTCGTTTATGGTTCTTTACTTTGCTTCCGTACTTGAGAAAGAGAAGGCGGAAAGTTCAAAAAACAGCAAAGTCCGGGTGGCTCTCATCTGTGAGACCGGCCGGGGTACGGTTCAGTTTATGCTGGCAAAGCTCCATACGTTGGATGAAATGATTGATATTGTAAGCATTTCGTCGGTTCATAACAAAAAGGAGATTAGAAACAGCAAGGCTCAGATGATTATTTCTACGATTGCGTTGGATAATGAAGAACTGCCCTGTGTGGCGGTGCGTTCTGCAATGTTAAGCAGAAAAGACCTGGCGGACATCCAGAGGATGGCCTTTGAAATATCCGAAGGAGAATCGGCGGCAGAGCAGAGCGTGGAATTTGATATTGTAAATCCGGTGGACGCGGATATTCAGGGCGCGTTCTATGAACTGCTCTGCGAGGATCGGATTATGGTGGATTATCAGGCAAAAGACTGGGAGACGGCGGTTCGGCAGGCGGGAAGACTTCTCTATGACACCGGCGCGGTGGATGAGCAGTATATAGAAGCTATGGTGGATACGATTAAGGAACATGGCCCGTACATTGTAATCTGGCCGGGAACAGCCCTGCCTCATGCGGACAGAAAGGACGGGGTAAAGAAAGAGGCTGCTTCGCTGGTACGGCTGAAGCCTCCGGTAGAGTTCTATCATGAAACCAACGACCCGGTGCGCTATGTGATTGGGATGAGTATCCAGAGTGCGGAGAGTATCAACCAGGCGCTGTATGACGTGATGATTATTTTTGGAAATGAAAAGACCAAACAGATGCTGGATCAGGCGCCTGATAAACGGTCCCTTCTAGACGCGATTAATCGTTTGAAGACTGTAAAAAGATAGAGCGGGCGTCCAGCTTAGGTAAAGGAGGAAAGTATGAAAGCGTTAGTAAAGTATGAAAAAGGGCCGGGCAATCTGGAAATCCGAGAAGTAAAAGAACCGGAAGTATCCGGAGATTTGGTAAAGATCCGGGTGGCCTATGCAGGTATCTGCGGTTCGGATCTGCACACTTGGGCCGGCAATTATGCAGGGAATAAGCCGCCGGTTACGCTGGGACATGAGTTTTCCGGGATTGTGGCAGAGACAGGCCCTGAGGTAAAGCGCATAAAAGTAGGGGATTTGGTTACCAGTGAGACAACATTTGAAACCTGCGGAAGATGCGTTCACTGCAAAAATGAAGAGTATAATCTATGTTCCAAAAGGCAGGGATTGGGAACCCAGGCAGACGGCGGCTTTGCTGAATATGTAGTAAATCATGAGGCCAGGGTGCATGTGCTGCCGGAAGGAGTGACGCTTTTACAGGCGTCTCTTACAGAGCCTTTGGCGTGCGCCGTCCATGGCGCTATGGAAACGTCCCGGGTGAAGGAAGGAGAGACGGTTCTGATTTTTGGGCCGGGAGCCATGGGTCTGTTGACCGGAATGGTCTGCAAGTCCCAGGGAGCAAAAGTGGTTATTGCAGGACTTACGAAGGATGAAAACCGATTTGCGGTTGCTAGAGAGCTTGGGTTTGACCGGATTGTGGATCAGATGAAAGAGAACTTAGATGAGATTATGAGCGAAATGACGGAGGGGGCGGGACCCGACAAGGTATACGAATGTTCCGGCGCCATACCCGCTTTAAACCGTGCTTTTGAACTGGTAAGAAAGAAAGGGGAAGTCATTCAGATTGGTTTATTTCCCAAAGATTATAATGAAGTGAACGTGGGAATTTTCTTCCCGAAGGAGATTCACTATATGGGAACCAGGACACAGAAGCCCAGCGCGTGGGTTACGTCGCTGAAGCTTATGGAAGAGGGATTGGTTTCCCCGGAAAAGATTGTGACGATGATTACAGAACTTGATCGCTGGGAAGAAGGATTTGTGCGAAGCAGGAACGCGGAAGAAGTAAAAGTAGTCATACAAGTATCCGGCGCGTAGGAAGGAACGGAACCGTTTCCTATGAATGAAAAAGCAGAGAGAAAAAGGAGAGTTAACATGCAGATATTGAAAGAGGATCTTGAGAAAGGATATCTGGTTGCAAAGGTTGATACGAAGGATAAATTTGAGACGCTGGAAGCCATGGGAAAACTTATGGTGGAGAAGGGATTTGTAAAAGAGTCTTACATAGAAGCTGTACAGGAACGGGAGAAAGTATTTCCTACCGGACTGCCGATGGAAGCGCTTGGCGTAGCGATTCCTCATACGGACAGTATTCATGTGAATAAAAAGGCAGTCATGTGCGGAATCCTAGAGAGTCCGGTTGAATTTGTGGTGATGGGAGACGACGAGGCGCGGGTGCAGGTGGAAGTAATCTTTATGCTTGCTATTGTGAAGCCGGACGACCAGATTGCCATGCTGGCTCAGCTTGTGGAGACCTGCCAGAACGTATCCGTCTTACAGACTGTCAAGGAGGCGGCGGATATGGACGCTATTAAGAAGATTATGGACGGACTGATGGCATAGTCTGTCTGTGATTGATATACAACTTTTTAACTACATTTAGAGAAAGAGAGGATGAGAAAAATGAGTATTATCACAAACGCTGTCCAATATATATTGGACCTTGGAGCAAGCGCCATGCTTCCTGTAATTCTGACAATTTTCGGACTGATTCTGGGACAGGGATTTGTAAAGTCGTTCCGGGCGGGCTTAACGGTAGGCGTAGGCTTTATCGGAATCAATCTGGTTATCGGTCTGCTGTCTGAGTATGCCGGAGGAGCCGCGCAGGCTATGGTTGAGAGGCTGAACCTGAATCTGAACGTCTTAGACGTAGGCTGGCCGGTAGCGGCTTCCATTACCTGGGCGACTCCGATTGCGGTGATGCTGATCCCGATGCTGTTTATTGTCAACATTGCGATGCTGGCGCTGAATCTGACCAAGACAATGGACGTAGACATCTGGAACTACTGGCATCTGATTTTTGCAGGGGGCGTGATTTACTATGCGACAGGAAGCCTTCCGCTATGTATTCTCTGCGCGCTGATTCATGCGGTTGTAACGTTCAAACTTGCCGACTGGACGGCGCCGGCCGTAGGTTCCTTCCTTGGCCTGCCGGGCGTATGCCTTCCCCATGCCGAGACGGTTGCGTGGGCTCCGGTGTGTTATACCTTAAATCGCGTGTGGGATAAGATACCGGGACTGAACAAGGTGGATATTACCGGAGATACTTTAAAGAAAAAGCTTGGATTTGTTGGGGAGCCAATGTTCCTTGGACTGGTGCTTGGTATTATTATCGGAGCGCTGGCGGGATATGATTCTAAGTCAGTGATTCTTACCGGTATTAATATGGCGGCGGTACTGGTGCTGCTTCCGAAAATGGTTGCTCTGCTGATGGAAGGCCTGATGCCGATTTCAGAGGGGGCAAGAGAGTTTATCCAGAAGAAGTTCCCGGGCAAGGAAGTATACATCGGCCTGGACGCGGCAGTGGCAACGGGACATCCGACGGTTGTTACCGTATCCCTGATTATGATTCCGATTACCATTGCGCTGGCATTTCTTCTTCCATATAACAGAATGCTTCCATACGCCGACCTTGCAGTGCTTCCATTTACCGTAATCTGGGCGGTGGTTGCATCGAAGGGAAATATTATTCGGAGCGTACTGAATGCTTCCGTTATGCTGTGCGCCATCTTCTTTATTGCGACAAACCTGGCGGAAGCTACCACAACCATGGGCAAGGCAGTTGGATTTGCATTCCCGGAAGGCGCTACGCAGATTTCCGGTATTGACGCGTCCTGCCACATTCTGGTATGGGTATTTGCGAAGCTGTGCGATCCCGCCAATATGCCGATGCTGATTGCCGCTGTTGTAGTGGTTGCAGCATACTTCGGCATGTGGTACTTATGCAGGAATGACGTTAAGGCTCAGGCCGCAGAGGGAACAGAAGTATAAGTAGAAAAATATCGGTAAAAGTTGTTCTTGGAAAGGAGTATTTGTTGTATGAAAAAAGTAATTGTTGCCTGCGGAACAGGCATTGCTACTTCAACTGTTGTTTGTGTAAAAATTAAGGAAGCGCTTCAGAAAGCAAATGTACAGGCGGATGTTATCCAGTGCAAGGTTGCAGAGATTGAATCTAAGATTTCAGGGGCGGATCTTGTGGTTACCACAACCAGCTATACCCATGATACGGTTCCGGTGATCCGGGCGCTGTCTTTCCTGACGGGGATCGGCGTGGAAGCGGATATTCAGAAGATTATTGAGATATTGAGTTAGTACGAAAGCCATAATGTCCTGAGAAACAGAGGTGTAAGATGAAGTTAAGTTTAGAAGGAAAAACAGCCGTAGTCACAGGCGCGGCCAAGGGGATTGGCCGCAGTATCGCGGAGCGTCTGGCGGAAAGCGGAGCTGCGGTAGGAATCATTGATTTCGATAAGGCCACGGGTCTTAAAACAGAGGAAGAATTAAAAGAAAAGGGATATACCTGCGTGTTTGCGGCAGCCGACGTATCGGATTTTGAGTCGATGGTTCGGGCAAAAGAAGAACTGGAGGAAGCCTTTGGCAGAATTGATATTCTTGTAATTAACGCGGGAGTCAGCAGAAAGCATACCATCGCGGAGATTGACGCCGCAGAGTGGGATAAGGTGCTTGCGATTAATCTGAGCGGTTCCTTCTATACGGTGAAAGCTTTTTATGACTGCTTTTCAGCAAAGACGCCGGAAGATGGGGGAAGAATTATTTTTATCACTTCCGGCTCCGGCATTACCGGAACAGGCGGAGGCGCCCACTACGCGGCTTCCAAATCCGGCCAGCACGGCCTGATGCGGACGGTTTCCAAGGAACTTGGGAAAAACGGCGTCTGCGTTAACGCAATTGCGCCCCGGGTGATTGTTACGGAATTATTTGATACGCTGTATCCCACAGAGGAATCAAAAGAGAAACTGGTGTCTCAAATCCCCATCGGAAGATTCGGTTATCCGGAGGATATTGCAAATCTGGCCTGTTTTTTGGCGGCGCCGGAGAGCGCTTATATTCACGGACAGATTATCCTGATGGACGGAGGACGAACTTATTAGAAACCGTCGGAGAAAACAAGCAGCTCTGTGAAACCGGACGGCGTTTGCTTCATGTGACAGCTCGTTTCATTTTTTGGCGCAGGCTCCGAAAAGGCCTGATATTACCGTATTTCTAACTAGGAGGCATTTATATGGACAGTATAAAAGAGAACGCCCAGCAAAAAATAGTGTTCCGGTATCGGTGCGACAAAAGAAAAGTCTCCGGCATGAAAAAGGCCGCGGCAGCGCTGGTGGCGTTTATGACGGCAGCGTTTGTTCTGGCGGGAACGTACTCCTGCCAGAGTATCGGAGATATTGCGGTGCTGCTAAGCTGGCTGCTTTTGCTTCTGCCGGTAGCATTTTCCTGGACGGCGCTTGTTAAGATTCTGCGGATGGGAGATACAGTTACCGGGAAACAGTATAAGAAAGGGCCGGAAAGGCTCAGGCAGAGCGGCGCCTTCGGCGTACTGATTTCTGCGGTTTCGGTTTTTAGCTGCGGTTATTTTATTGCCACCGGGGATGTGGAATCGATAGTTGTAGAAATAGGGATGCTGATTAGGATCTTGACGGAATTTCTTCTGTGTTTCGGAATTTTGATGATGGGAAGATATTATATATCTCAGATGGAAGAGCAGTAGTTTTTCAGAATGACGGCGTATGATGCAAAGAAAGGATGTTTTGGCGTCTGGCAGGACGGCGGACAGAAGCGTACAAGACGCTGCGATAGAGTCCGCGCCCGCGCCGCCAGCCGCCAAAGAGCATTCTTTTAAGCAGAGGGAAGGCGGTAAAAGCAATGTATAACCTGCGGGGGACGGATCGGCTACTTTTGCTGCCCATGGGTTTTCATCATGCTGGTAACCATGGTTACCATACTGTCGATTTGGTCTTGCTCTTCTTTTGATTTTCCATCTTTTAGGATATCTAAAATCAGAGTCATTTCTTCCTGGCTGAAACTAATGTTGTTTTTTTTGGCCGAGCTGATAAGCGCCATCATGACAGTCGCCATGCTGTTGCCGGTTTTCCCTTTTGTTTGGGCCGCGGCGGCTTTGATTAGCTCAAGCTTTACAGGATCAAGAGTTTCCATTGCGGGATGATTCATCCATTCATTCATTTTCTTTCTTTCCTTTCAAAATATTGTCGAACATATTCATCATATCAGACATTTCAGCGGTGTCCGCAGAACCAGTAAAATCAGACATGTTCATGCCTTTCATCATATTCATTGTATTCATCATCATGTCAAAGGATTCCATGTCTCCGGGATTTAGAAAGGGTCTGAGATCCTCCATGATATCGGTGGGGGAATGGATGTCCCTGCTTTTCATAATATCCTGGGAGGAGTCCTTTCCGGAACTTTGAAACAGCCGGAGAGTGTTCTGGAATTCTATGAATTTAAAATAGACTGCCAGCATACCCCGGTAGGAAGAGGGGAGATAAGGAAGCATTAGTTTCATCATCTGCAGTTCCCTGGTGGTAACAAGCATATCCAGTTGTGTCATAGGAAGAGGCGGACGTTTTTCCATGAATTCCCACCTGAAGGTAATGTTGTACTATGTATATGCGGGGATATGAAAATATATCCCCGCATACAGCCTTTCGGCAGGATGTGTGAGTTAGCAGCAGCCAAATCCGTTTCCACCGCAGCAGAACAGGAGAAGGATGATCCACAGGCAGCTATCGTTGCCGCCGCATCCACAGCCGCTGTGTCCCATTCCGCCGCCGCATCCGCCGCAGCAGAAGAGAAGGAGGATGATCCACAGGCAGTTATTGTTGCCGCATCCGCAGTCCATTTCACGGCCGCATCCGCATCCGCTCATGTTTGTTTCACAACCGCATCCACAATTTGATAAATCACTCATTGAAATAACCTCCGTAAGATTTTGATTACACTACATCATATGTGCAAACGAAGGAAGTGTGCGGTATGCCGGGAAAAATATTCAAACTTACCGAAAGGACGCAGGAATGCAAACGTTCGTCTGACAAGAAAAAATACTTGACACCACAAAAGAATTGGTATATGATAACACAGGTGAGAAACGATGGATGATATTTTGAAACAGACATTGCTCTATGATTTTTACGGCGAGCTTCTTACGGTTCGTCAGAAAGAGATTTACGAACAGTTTGTGTTGGAGGATCTTTCCCTTGGCGAGATTGCGGGGAATGCCGGGATCAGCAGACAGGCGGTGCATGACCTGATTAAGCGGTGCGACAAGATACTGCGGGGATATGAGGATAAGCTGCATTTGGTGACTAAATTTCTCACAGTGAAGGAGAAGCTTCATGATATCAATGAGATCCTGGATAAAGATCAGGATGGAAGTACGATGAAGCTGAAAGCGGATATCCGCAGGATTGCGGATGAGATTATTGAGGAGTTATAGCATGGCGTTTGACAGTTTGACAGAAAAGCTTCAAAATGTATTTAAAAATTTAAGAAGCAAGGGCCGACTGACGGAAGCGGATGTAAAAGAAGCCCTGAAAGAGATTAAGCGCGCGCTTCTCGCAGCCGACGTCAGCTTTCGGGTAGTTAAGGATTTCATTAAGAACGTGCAGGAGAGGGCTGTCGGCCAGGATGTGATGAATGGCTTGAATCCCGGGCAGATGGTAATCAAGATCGTGAACGAAGAGCTTGTAAAGCTTATGGGTTCCGAGACGACGGAGATTAAGCTGCAGCCGGGAAGCGGGATTACCGTGATTCTTATGGCGGGACTTCAGGGTGCGGGTAAGACGACCACTACGGCCAAGCTTGCGGGGAAATTCAAGCTAAAGGGCAAGAAGCCTTTGCTGGTTGCCTGCGACGTGTACCGTCCGGCGGCGATCAAGCAGCTTCAGATTAACGGAGAGAAGCAGGGCGTTGAAGTGTTCTCCATGGGAGAGAACCACAAGCCGGCGAATATTGCCAAAGCCGCGATTGAGCATGCAAAGAAATACGGCAATCATATTGTAATCTTGGATACTGCCGGACGTCTTCACATTGACGAGGACATGATGGCCGAGCTTCAGGAGATCAAAGAGACGGTGGAGGTTCACCAGACAATACTTGTAATTGACGCCATGACCGGCCAGGACGCGGTGAATGTGGCGGCGGAATTTGACCAGAAAGCAGGAATCGACGGTGTAATCGTAACCAAGTTAGACGGCGATACCAGAGGCGGAGCGGCGCTGTCTGTTAAGGCTGTGACCGGAAAGCCGATCCTATATGTAGGTATGGGTGAGAAGCTGTCAGATTTAGAGCAGTTCCATCCGGATCGTATGGCTTCTCGTATTCTTGGCATGGGCGATGTGCTGACGCTGATTGAAAAGGCGGAAGCGGAGATCGACGAGGAAAAAGCAAGGCAGATCGGCCAGAAGATGAAGAAGAATCAGTTTGATTACAATGATTTTCTGGAGAGTACCCAGCAGATGAAGAACATGGGCGGTCTTACAGGACTTATGGGTATGCTGCCGGGCATGGGAGCTTTGGGCGGTCTCGGAGGCAAGATGAAGATTACCGATGAACAGACGTCGGCGGCTGAGAAACAGATGGCAAGGATGGAAGCGATGATTTATTCCATGACGCCTAAGGAAAGAGCGAATCCGGAGCTTATGAACCCTTCTAGGAAGCACCGAATCGCCAGGGGAGCCGGTGTGGACATCAGTGAAGTAAATCGTATGGTCAAGCAGTTTGACAGTATGAAAAAGATGATGAAAACCATGACAAAAGGTGGTAAAAGGGGAAGATTCAGATTTCCTTTTTAACATATACGGTATGGAAGAACAGCAAAGAGAAGTCTTTCGTATCAGGGCGTCCTTTCAGGATGCAGGAAGCATGTGAATAGTAAAAAATATTACGGAGGTGAATGAAGATGGCAGTAAAAATCAGATTGAAAAGAATGGGACAGAAGAAGGCGCCTTTCTATAGAATCGTTGTAGCTGATTCCAGATCCCCAAGAGATGGAAGATTCATTGAAGAGATTGGTACTTATGATCCGAATCTTGAACCAAGCGGATACTCAATCAATGAGGAGGCAGCTAAAAAATGGCTCAACAATGGTGCGCAGCCAACGGAGGTTGTCGGAAAGCTTTTTAAGGCGGCCGGCATTGAAAAATAGTATTGGCGGAGGTACTCATTCATGAGAGAATTAGTTGAAGTCATTGCAAAAGCATTGGTGGATAATCCTGATGAAGTGGTTGTTACCGAGAGGCAGGACGGCCGTACAACGGTGGTAGAAGTGCGCGTATCGGAAGCCGATATGGGCAAAGTCATCGGAAAGCAGGGGCGTATTGCCAAGGCAATCCGTTCTGTGGTAAAGGCAGCCGCAGCGAAGGAAGATAAGAAAGTGGTCGTAGATATCGCTGGTTAATAGGTAAAGTCTCCACACGTTATTTATAGCGCGTATGTGGAGGCTTTTTTCTTACATGGGAAGTCTTTCCCAATATATAGAATGACAGAGGCAAAATATAGGCGGTTCTTTTTGAGGGGCTTAAGACGATTGATAACAGGAGAGCGACATGGAGAAGCAATTACAAGTGGGAGTGATTTCCTCTACCCACGGGATACGGGGAGAAGTCAAGGTATTTCCCACAACAAATGACGCGGCGCGGTTTAAACAGTTAAAAAAAGTATATCTGGATACAGGCCGGGAACAGCGGCTGCTGGAGATTGAAAGCGTGAAGTTTTTTAAACAATTTGCGATTCTGAAATTCAAAGGGATTAATACAATTAATGATATCGAGAAATACAAAGGCCGGAGCCTTTTGGTTGACAGAGAGGACGCGGTAGAGCTTGAAGAAGACGAATATTACATTGCCGACATGATCGGCATGGAAGTTTATACAGAAGACGGCGTATCTTTCGGGACATTGAGAGATGTGATGGAGACCGGAGCCAACGACGTGTATATTATTGATTCCGAGGAGCATGGGGAAGTTCTGGTTCCTGCAATCAAAGCGTGTATCCGGAAGGTGGATATTGCGGCGGGCCGGATGGAAATTCATCTGATGGAGGGACTCATTTCATGAATATTCATATTATGACGCTGTTTCCCGAGATGGTGATGGGAGGATTGAACACCAGCATTATCGGAAGGGCGATGGATAAGGGGATTCTGTCCATCGAAGCGGTAAATATCCGTGATTACGCGTATAATAAACATCAGAGCGTGGACGATTATCCATATGGAGGCGGAGCCGGAATGCTGATGCAGGCAGAGCCGGTATACCAGTGCTATCGGGCGATTATGGAAAAAATAGAGGCGGGCAGGGAAGCTGTTGCAGAATCCGGGGAGAGAAAAAAGAATCTGTGCAAAAACCCCCCAAGAGTTCTGTATATGTCGCCTCAGGGAAAGGTGTTTCATCAGCAGATGGCTGAGGAACTGGCCGAAGAGGAAGAACTTATCTTTTTGTGCGGGCATTATGAGGGAATCGACGAGCGCGTGCTGGAGGAAATCGTTACCGATTATGTGTCCGTCGGGGATTATGTTCTTACAGGGGGCGAACTGCCGTCTATGGTTATGGTAGACGCGATTTCCAGAATGGTGCCGGGAGTGCTTCACAATGACGTATCGGCGGAATTTGAGAGCTTCCAGGATCATCTGTTGGAATATCCCCAATATTCCAGGCCGGAGATCTGGCATGAAAAGAGAGTGCCTGAGATATTACTGTCCGGCCATCACGCGAATATTGAGAAATGGCGTCGGGAGCAGTCGGTGATACGGACGGCTAAGAACCGGCCGGATCTGCTTGAGAGAGCGGAACTGACAGAGAAGGAAAAATCACTCTTGCAAACTCTGTCAAAATGTGATACTATATAGCATGTTGTGAGAAGAATAGAGATGGTCCTCTGGTACGGTAATGAGACGAATGTATTAAGAACATCCGAATAATAAGGAGGTCGCACAATGAACGATATTATTAGAAGTATTGAAGCAGAGCAGTTGAAAGAGAATGTACCGGTATTTCACGTTGGAGATACAGTGAAGGTTTATGGTAAGATTAAGGAGGGTAACCGCGAGAGGATTCAGGTGTTCGAGGGTACCGTACTTAAGAAACAGGGCGGTGGCGCAAGAGCTACATTTACTGTGAGAAAGTTCTCTAACGGCGTCGGCGTTGAGAAGACCTGGCCGCTGCACTCACCGAATGTCGAGAAGGTTGAGGTTGTTCGGAGAGGTAAGGTAAGAAGAGCAAAACTGTATTACTTAAGAGACCGCGTTGGTAAAGCGGCTAAGGTAAAAGAGCTGGTAAGATAACTGGAGACGAGAAAGGGGACAAATACATCTGTACTTGTCCCTGCTTTTTTATCATAAATAAAGGAAACGATGAATATCCTTATTGTTTTAAAGGGTGAACGATATGCCAGGTAGGATTAGAGGCAAAAGGCCTGACAAGATAAAGAAAAGAAAAAAGAAAAAGCTTCCGGTAGACCAGATTGAACAGAAGGTGAGGGAGAAGTTCGAACCGAAGCCGCCAAAGAACGAGCTTAAGACTATTCCAAGAAAGAAAAGAAAACGCCCGAAGAAGCGGTGGAGTTTAAAAGATCTGGATTTGGAGAACAATATTTCTATAGTAAAGGTAAAGCAGCTCGGCATATGGATTCTGCAGATTGCAGCGGTGATTTTGCTGGCTTTTACTTTCGTGTGGTATTTTGGGCAGCGCGTAAGCACCGTGGGAGATTCTATGAATCCGGTGTTGGAAAATGGAGACGTAGTGTTTGTGAATCGGTTTGTCTATAACGCCAGATTTCCGAAACGGGGAGAAATTATTGTATTTAAACCGAAGGGGAACGAGAATTCGCATTATTATATTAAGCGCGTGATCGGTCGTCCCGGCGAGACAGTAGAGATTATTGAAGGAAAAATCTATATTGACGGAGAGAAACTAGAAGAGGATTATCAGGTTTCCGAGATAAGCAATGTTGGAATCGTTACCGAAAAAATAAAGCTGGGCGAGGACGAATTTTTTGTGCTGGGCGACGACAGGGAAAAAAGCGAGGACAGCCGCATGGCCGATGTAGGTAATGTGAAACGCGCCCATATCTACGGCAAAGCATGGTTTGTGGTTTCACCCTTTGACCATTTTGGATTTATAAAAGATTAGGAAGAGAAATGAACGGCGGGCTATCGGCGGTAAACCGTCAGAAATAATATAAATACGGAGGAACTTATGAATTTTCAGTGGTATCCTGGACATATGACGAAAGCGAAACGTATGATGCAGGAGAATATCAAGTTAATTGATCTGGTGATTGAACTTGTGGACGCCAGAGTTCCGCTTGCAAGCCGGAATCCGGATATTGACGAGCTGGGAAAGAACAAAGCGAGGCTGATTCTGCTTAACAAGGCGGATTTGGCCGAGGATAGGAAAAATGATGAGTGGAAAGCTTATTTTGAAGGGCGGGGTTTCTTTTGCGTTAAGGTAAACTCCAAGAAAGGCGGCGGCTTGAAGTCCATTCAGAATGTGATTCAGGAAGCCTGCCAGGAGAAGATCGAAAGAGACCGGAAGAGGGGAATCCTAAACCGTCCGGTTCGCGCGATGGTAGTAGGAATCCCAAACGTAGGGAAATCTACTTTTATTAATTCACTGGCAGGAAAGGCGGCGGCCAAAACCGGAAACAAGCCGGGAGTGACAAAAGGAAAGCAGTGGATACGTCTGAATAAGCAGGTGGAGCTTTTGGATACGCCGGGAATTTTGTGGCCGAAATTTGAAGACCAGAGCGTGGGATTAAAGCTTGCGTTTATCGGTTCTATTAAGGATGAAATACTGCAGGTGGAAGAACTTGGCGCAGAACTTATCCGGTTTCTGTATCAGGTTTACCCGGGAGTTCTTGAGAGCAAGTATGGGATTGAAAAGGCAGAGGACCCTTATGTATCCTTAAACAGGATCGCAGAGAGCCGGCACTGTCTGGTCAGGGGAAATGAACTGGACGCAGAGAAAGCGGCAAGACTGCTCATGGACGATTTCCGAAATGGGAAGCTGGGGAGACTGACGCTGGAATATCCGGAACAGATGTGATAGACTAGAGGTGGAAAGGGGAATTTTGACATGGGGAAAGAGAAGAGAGAAAGAAGCAGGGGAGGCTCCGTATTAGGGGCTTTATTGGGATGGATTCTTTATATTGCGGTTATTATCGGCCTTGCACTTCTGATTATTACATTTGTTGGACAGAGAACCAGTGTCAGCGGCCATTCGATGGAGACGACGCTCCAGGATGGGGATCAGTTGATTGTGGATAAGATATCCTATCGTTTCAAGGAACCGAAGAGATTTGACATTATTGTATTTCCATATCAGTATGAGGAAAATGTATTCTATATTAAGAGGATCATCGGCCTGCCGGGAGAGACGGTGCAGGTGAAAGAGGGATATACATATATCAACGGCCAGAAGTTGGAAAGCGACGTTTACGGTGCGGAAGTGATGGAGGGCGGCGGGATCGCCGAGGAACCGATTGTGCTGGGTAAGGACGAGTATTTTGTTCTTGGGGACAACCGGAACCACAGCTCGGACAGCAGAGACCCCAGCGTGGGCGTGCTGACCAGGAAGGATTTGCTGGGCCGCGCCTGGTTGAGGATCTATCCCTTTGATCATATGGGAGTGATCGAACATGAATAAGCGGGAAGAAGAGCGGCTTAGAAAGAAACAGGAAAAGCTGGAGAAGGAACTTGCGCGTACGGAAACGATGAGCGTATACGAACGGAAATACGCGGATTACCAGGCAATCTGCGGTATTGATGAAGTTGGCAGAGGACCTTTTGCAGGGCCGGTGGTGGCGGGAGCGGTTATTTTGCCAAAGGATCATACCATTCTGTATCTCAATGATTCAAAGAAACTGTCCGAAAAAAAGAGGGAAGAGTTGTATCAGGTGATTATGGAGCAGGCCGTGGCAGTTGGGATCGGCATGGCGGGGCCGGAAAGGATTGATGAGATCAATATCCTGCAGGCTACTTATGAGGCTATGCGCATGGCGATAGAGGAGCTGGCCGTGGAGCCGGATATCCTGCTGAACGACGCGGTGACCATTCCCGGTGTGGACAAGAAACAGGTTCCCATTGTCAAGGGGGATGCCCAAAGCGTGTCTATTGCGGCGGCAAGCATTGTAGCGAAGGTCACAAGAGACCGGTTGATGCAGGAATATGAAACTATTTTTCCTGGTTATGGATTCGCAAGTAATAAAGGGTATGGAACCAAAGCCCATATAGAAGGTCTAAGGAAGCTCGGTCCCACGCCGATTCACCGAAGAAGTTTTATCTCAAACTATATTTGACCAAGAGAGGAAATGATGGGCAGGAAAAGAAATAACAGGAAAACGGGAGCCAGATATGAGCGGATTGCAGGGGAGTATCTAGAAGGACAGGGATATCGGATCCTGCAGTATAATTATCGGTGCAGACAGGGCGAGATCGATATTGTCGCAAGAGACGGGGAATATCTTGTTTTTTGCGAGGTGAAATTCCGGACGGATTCCTCCGGCGGCCTGCCGGAAGAGGCGGTGGATTTCAAGAAACAGAGAGTAATATCGAAATGCGCCCTATACTATATTACGGTGAACGGACTATCTGGGACGCCCTGCAGGTTCGACGTGGTGGGAATCCTTGGAGGCACGGAGGGGAAAGAAGGATTTTGCGATTTAAACATCCGCTTATATAAAAATGCATTTGATTACAGGGAGTAGTGAATATGAAGATAAGCTACAAGAATAACAGACATATATTTGACGTGAAGGAGAAGAACGGAGTGCCGTATCTTTCTTTTCCGCTGCTCGATAAGACCGGGATTGTCCGGCACGGGTTTTCGACCAGACTTGGCGGGGTAAGCAAAGGCGTATGGGCGACTATGAATATCAGTACGACCAGGGGCGACGATCCTGCCGCGGTAACGGAGAACCGGAAGCGGATTAGCCAGGCAATCGGAGTGGATGAGAAGAAGATGGTATTTTCCGGCCAGACGCATACCACCAACGTGGCGGTGGCGACGGAGGAGGATATCGGCGCTCCGCTGCCGGAAACAGACGGAATGATCACCGACGTGCCGGGGTTATGCCTGGTGACTTTTTACGCGGACTGCGTGCCGCTGTATTTTGCAGACCCGGTAAAGCGGGTGATTGGGCTGAGCCATTCCGGATGGCGCGGAACGGTGCGTAAGATGGCGAATTGTACGGTGGACAAAATGCGGATGGTTTTCGGAACGGATCCGGCAGATGTGATCGCGGCCATAGGCCCGTCGGTCTGTCAGGATTGTTATGAGGTAAGCGAAGATGTCATCGAACAGGTTCGGGCAAATTACCGGGAAGAAGACTGGGAGTCCTTATTTTATCAGAAGGAAAACGGAAAGTACCAATTGAATCTCTGGAGGGCGAATGAGCTGAATCTTCTGGAATCGGGAATAAAGAAGGAGCATATGGCGGTGACAAATGTGTGTACCTGCTGTAATCCGGAAGCGCTGTTTTCCCATCGGGTTATGGGAACAAATCGTGGTAATTTGAGTGCATTTCTTGCGTTAAAAGAGGAATAATATGAGATAGAAACTGCAGGGCGAAAGGCCGGGGGAGGAGAAAAAGAATGGAAGAGGTTATTGAGACGACTCAGGAAACGGCCGAAGAGGCAACGGAGGATGTGAACGCGCTGATTCAATATGTGCAGGATCACATTCCATCTATCATCGGGTTTGCATTCCAGGTGCTTCTTGCATTGATTTTCTTTTTTCTGGGACGGATGGTCATCAACTGGATCCGGAAACTTTGCGGGAGGATGCTGGAGCGTTCCAGCGCCGATAAGGGAGTGGAACAGTTTGTAGATTCTCTGTTAAAGTTTGGACTGAATACGCTTCTGATTTTTATGATCGCTACGAAATTTGGTTTGGATACTGCTTCCGTAGCGGCGCTGATTGCTTCGGCGGGCGTGGCTCTGGGCCTGGCGCTGCAGGGGAGTTTGTCGAATTTTGCAGGCGGGGTGCTGATTTTGCTGCTGAAGCCGTTCGTGGTGGGCGATTATATTATTGAGGATAATCATGGCAATGAAGGAACCGTAAAGGAAATCCAGATGTTTTATACCAAGCTGGTAACGATGGATAACCGTTCTGTAATCATTCCGAATGGAATGCTGACCAATAACAGCCTGACCAATGTGACTCAGATGGAGGAGAGACGTCTGGAAGTAAAGGTTAGTATTTCCTATGAGTCCGATTTGAAAAAGGCGAAAGAGGTTCTGTGGGAGCTGATGGAGAGAGAATCCCGGATTAGTAAGGAGCAGGAGCGGAATATTTTCGTCTCCGAACTGGGGATGGACGGCGTCGAAATCGGAATGCGGTGCTGGGTGAAAACGGAGGAATACTGGCCTGTTAAGTGGCAGTTGCTGGAAGATGTGAAACTTACCCTGGACGCAGAGGGAATCGAGATTCCTTATCATCAGATAGAAGTCAGGGTAAATGCCGCCGCCGCTCACGGCAGCCTTCGAAAATCTATCTAACATTCGCTTCGTGAAGGGGATTTGTGTATTCTTGAATCATTTTTTTACAGCCTGCGCAGTAAATGCGCGGATCTTTTCCAGTGACTGGCCGGAATGAACGGTGACCTGTTGAAGAAATGACATGTATACACAAAAAATACTTGCAATATTTTGTAAAATAGGTATAATAGTATTTGTGGCCGTAAGATAGGGCCGCTTTTGCTGGAATAGCTCAGTCGGTAGAGCACTTCACTCGTAATGAAGGGGTCGTCGG
>CAJURK010000043.1 GCA_910588745.1 uncultured Dorea sp.
AAAAAAAGTTGTAATTTTTTTGTCGTGGGCTTGACATACGGGTGCCTAAGTCATGGAAGCTGAATCGGCCATTATATTGCACTATTTTGTGATTTATTGAAATTAATTATGGAATAGCACTTCCTTTATTCGCTATTATCTGCTATAATTAAAATAAACAAAATAGCGATTGAGGGATAGAGATGCATCCGTATACCGGAGATTATACCGAACAGAGAAAAAATGAAAAAAATAATTTCACATACTATACTTTCACGCCTCGTCCATTGAAAGATGCTACACTTTATAAAATGGATAATGAACTTGCAACGCTTCTAATCGAGGCACATCACAATCTTGGGCAGTTAGAAGGTTTGTTTCAGTATGCGCCAAACAAAAACTCGTTTTGTGAATTAATGCTTTTAAAAGAATGCACCTATTCCAGAATGATAGATTATGATGCACCAAATTTTAGTGATATATTAGTTAGAAGAGGCACTGGTAAGGGTGATATGGAGCCTATAAACAATTTGTTGGCAGCTTATAAAGCGGCAGATGGTATGCAGTTTACGGCTCAAGATTACAGCAAAATATGCAGCATAGCTTTATATGGTGATAAACCAGAGCAACAAATGGGTGTTCGTGATACCCAAACATTTTTGCAATATGCAATATCAAACCTAAAAACCTATAATCCAACGGCACCAGAAGCTGTCCTGCCGTCATTGGCTGATATTTCTGCTTATCTTTATGACAGCGGGGATGATCCCCTGATTCAAGCAGCGTTAGCGCACTATCAGTTTGAAATGATACACCCATTTGAGAAATATAATGGGATTGTTGGACGTATCCTGATATTCATGGTATTGCAAAAAATCGCAGATAAAGCGTCGCTTGGGTTGTGTTTATCTGAATACCTATTCTTCAATAAAAATGAGTATTTTGATATACTCAGATCAACACAACATAGCGGTGGTTATATACGTTGGATTAAATATTTTATGCGGATTATAAATGAAGCTGCTCAAACCAGTGTTGCACTGCTCAAGAGATACGAAGAAATGATTAAGCTGAATGAGGAAAAGTTAAGGGCTAAAGTACCCAAAACAAGAAGTTTTTGGGGCGTGTATGAGTACCTTAAAGTTTTTCCTATTGCCAGTATTCCTATTGCGGCAAAGCATCTAAACTTATCATATAATTCAGTTTCTAAAGCATTTGCCTTATTGCAAAAATACAATATAATTATGCAAGAAAGCAATGCTACAAGAAACCGAATATGGAAATATAACTATCTTGATTTTATGTTTACATTACCAAACATCAATCAACATGTGATTAGTTAAAAAATAATGCGAGGGCAGAAATATGAGTGAGTTGCTAAATGGCATATTTGAATGTCTTGATATAAATAGCAGTACCGGTTTGGCTACAGAAGACAATTTACAGTGCATGACCTCCTTTCAAAGACTATTTTATACACAAGTTCATGAAAAGATAGGAATTGATGCCGTATATTTTCTTCGCGATGCAAACGGGATTGCCAAAGTTCCACTTATCTATTTTTCCATTATCCAAAAATATGATGCAAAACAAGTTGCAGAATTACATCGCCTTTCTTGGAATCTCGGAGAGGCTCCACTACTATTTGTGGTGACTCCAGATGAGATTTTGATTTATAATAATTACGAGACACCGCAAGTCGTTGAGAACGGAAATCTTGATCCTACCGCAGGGGTAATTGAAACATTAAACTTGACAAATGGATTGGTTTCACAGCAACTTGCACTAAAGAAGTATCATCGTTCATTGCTTGAAAGTGGCGAATACTGGCGGCAAAGCATGACTAGATTTGATGCTCAAAACCGGGTTGATGCAACCTTGATGTCAAATTTGAGAATAATGCGCAGAACGTTGATTAACCAAATTAGTAAAAGATGTGATAAGAGTAAAGAAACAATCACAGGGGTAGTTCACGCTTTGCTCAGTCGGTCAATTTTTATTAAGTATTTGGAAGAACGAAAAGATTCAAACGGAGAAACGGTATTTCCGCGAGATTTTTATTGCAATTTTATGGTATCAGCGAAACAGTATACTGATGTTCTAAACAGTAAAGAGGCAACTTATAACTTATTTAGAGCACTTAAAGAGAAGTTTAATGGTGATATACTGCAAGTCTCAGAAGTTGAAATAGAGATTATTACTCAAAATGACTTGGATGAACTTCGCATATTTATTCTAGGTGATAGCGAATTAGAGAGCAAACAACTTACGTTATGGCCACTTTATAGTTTTGACATTATCCCCATTCAGTTAATTAGCAGTATCTATGAGTTGTTTTTTCATCTGTCAGATGAAGATGATAAAAAAGGCACATATTATACACCACTTCATCTTGTCAACTTGATCATGGATGAAGTGTACCCGTGGGAAGGCGAATATAAAGATACATCTTTTTTTGATCCATCATGCGGTTCGGGAATTTTTTTAGTTGAGGCATATAGAAGACTTGTTTGCAGATGGATGTCACAAAATGATGTTCATACGATCACCTGCGATCAACTGAAACTTCTCTTGAAAAACAGTATTTTCGGTGTAGATATTAATGAAGAAGCTATTCGAGTTGCCTCGTTTAGCCTTAGCTTAGCGATGTGTGATTTCCTTGATCCAAGAAGCATCTGGGATAAGCTTTCATTTCCACATCTACTAGATAACAACTTGATTTCAAGTGATTTTTTCGATGAGGATAAATCTTTTAATAGCAAAAAATATGATGTCATTGTTGGCAATCCACCTTGGCAGAGTAACATTACTAAAAAAACGAAAGAGTATTTGAAAAAAGTAAACCGCGTTATAGGTGACAAGCAAATTGCACAGGCATTTTCTATCAAGTGTTCAGAATTGTGCAAGCAAAACGGAATTCTTTGTCTCCTTATGCCTAGTAAAGGATTGCTTTTTAATAGATCAGATAAAAGCAGGACGTATAGGGCAAATTTTTTTTCCGATAACAATGTCCTAGCAATTATCAATCTATCAGTATATAGAAAATTCCTGTTTGATCACGCTAGTGGGCCTGCTACTGCCATTATCTATACTCCCAAAAAGGAAGAGATCAATCAGCCAATAGTTTATTGTACGCCAAAGCCAATTTATACAATTGAAGATGTTAGAAAGTTTTCTATTGATCCTACCGATATATGCAGAATACCCCGTGACATTATTGATGACGATAGGATCTGGAAAATTGCAATGTGGGGCGCACCTAGAGATCTTGAATTAATAGGAAAAATGCAAAGTACTTTTGCATCTATGGCAGCATTTATTGAAGAAAATCACATGACAACTGCCGAGGGGTTCAAAAGAGGAAACAGGAAACACGAATGTTATGACTTCAAAGGTCTTCCAATGGTGGAAGCCAAATACTTTAAACCATACTATGTTTCATCTGATGAGCTTCCAATAGTTGATTTCGATGATTTTGAGTGCATTGTTAAAAATGCCAGAGAAATTTTTGCTGCTCCACACTTAATAATTAAACAGAGCCATAAAAATGGAATATTTCTTTCAGAAGTGCTGGATTATGATGCTGTGTTCAACCATAGTCTTTTAGGAGTTCATGGCAACATAAACAGACTTAAATACTTGAGTGTAATAATTGGCTCAAGAGTTTTTTCGTACTATCATATTCTTACAAATAGGAAATGGCTTGTAGAAAGAGATGAGTTAGAAGCGGGAGATATCTGGCAAACACCTATCCCCAGCCCAAGTGAGGCAGAAATTGCTGAAGCATGCGAAATATTTGATGAATTGGCAATCTCACCAGCTAAAAAAAGAAAAGCAGAACAATTTGTGCGCCATATGTATCGACTAAAAGAATATGAGAGTTACCAGATAGATGATGTAATTGATTATGTATATGACTATTTCAAAAAAAAGCAACGTTCTGTATCCTTTGAACGCCCGAACACCGATGATTACAAACTGTATTATGATTCCATTAGAGAGGTGTTGACGAACACATTTGGAGCAAGTATAGAGTTAACTGGAGATCTATATTTTGGCGTTGCTCCGCTGTCTGTGCTTGTTTTAAATGTTGGACTACAAAACGATACGGATCTGAATTTTGTAAAAAACAATGATAAGTTGAATGAAATCCTCTTGAATTTGGACAGTGCATTGGCCGATAACCAGAAAATGGTATTTATTAGGCGAAATCTCCGAATTTACCAGCCTAATAGAATATTTATCATCAAGCCGGCCCAACGTAAATATTGGACATATTCCGCTGCTTGCAGGGATGCAGATGAGATATTCGAAGATGTTTCTAGGGCGTGGAGGTGATACAATGAGCAGTATAAGAAATATAACAGCATCCACAACTGTTCCAGATGATTTAGCAAAGCGGCTTGGTCCTTCTGGAGTCAACGAAATAATATTGACTCTGTGGCAGGGTTATCATGACTTAATAGCAGATACGGACATAACTATCTCCGAAACCGCTATGGAAGATGATATCACCTTGGAATGGTATGGGAAAATATCGCAGCGCTGGGCCAATGGGAATCGCGCCACTACTTTGAGAATAAACAACATTGGACCTGTTCATCAATACCCAGACCCCACGCTAAAAAAGAGTCGTGGATATAAGCCTACGATTGATTTTTGTTTTCGTGATTGGGATACTTCAAACAGCTATTTTGGCGTAGAATGCAAGAATCTCTATAATCACCAGAACGATAAAATCAAAAGATATGTCGAAACAGGAGTTAAGAACTATACCTCAGGACGGTACGGTTCACAGTCATCAGAATCTTCGATTATTGGGTATGTGTTAAGTGGTAAGATTCCAGAAATCGTAGCTGAACTTGTTTCTGAAATTGCAAAAATTACACCAGTAAATAATTTGTCTCGAGAGTTACGCTATGTGGAACCGCAGTATTCTTCGCAGCATACGAGGGATATTGATAATCAGGAAATAACCATACATCACTTGTTTTTTGATTTTTCGCATTAAGGTTCATACTTGACGTTTGAAGAATATAGTTTCTGCTTATCATGTGCTACTTGTATGGATAAGTAGTAAAATGTGGGAATCTCAGACTAATCCATGTTGGTAGTTTGGGATTTCTGCTTTACAGAATTATATTTTTTGTCGTGGGCTTGACATACGGGTGTCTGAGAGTGTGAAAACTGTAATTATTCAGTCCGATTTTTTTCAGTATTTTTTTATATTTGTCCAGGCAGGTTCTGGGTTCAATGAAGGAATCGGTTCCGGTAATAACATAGCAGTCCGAGCGTTTTCGCAATGTTTCCAGATGCTCTATCACGAATCCGGGGAGAGGAATCATGCGTATGGAATGGGAGGTTTTTGGTTTGTCAATTAATAGTTTTGTCTTGGAGGAATCGGGTTCGGCGTTCTGGATTCGGAGCAGTGTCTTATCGACACGTACAATTCCGCTTTCGGGTTGGATGTCGTTCCATTTTAGAGAACAAATCTCGCCGATTCTGAGTCCGCCATACAATGCAAGCAGAATGCCGGCAGAAAAGGGTTCCTGTGCCTGAAATGCATAAGTTTCCAGCGCTTGCTGTTCATTTTTGTTTAAAATCTGGATTTCAGGAGGGCATATTTTTGGAAAAAAAATTTTTTCAGTTACCGCAGTAGGATATCTGTGTTCTTCCGCATAGCTCATAATTTGGACAATGATAGTGCGGATATCGGATACTGTCTTAGGGGAGAGCCCGCTTTCGGGCAATTCCGAATTTCCTTGTAGTTTTTTTAATAGAAATTGATTCAGCATGTTTGCTGTAATGGATGAAAAATGGTATGTACCTAGTTCCGGAAGAAGATGCTTTTTAACGATATGCATATACCTTGCGTGGCTGGATTCTTTGACGGTCTGCCGCTTTGCATTCAGCCATTCAAGGCATATCTGTTCAAACGTTGTTTTTAATTTTGAGTTATAGGTTTGTGCGTTTGATGTTTTCTCGGCTATGTTGCGCTCTATCCAGAGTTCTTTTTTATATTTTACCTCGCTGTAGGTTTTTCCATAGATGGAGTGATATTTTGCTTTTCGGGCGTTGTCATAGCCTGTGAGCATGCGGGCTTCCCAGCGCCCGTCCTTTCTTTTCCGGATATTTTCTCCTCGTCTTCCCATAAAAGTTACCTCCTTATACATTGACTGTTTTTAGTGTCTACCCTTATTATGACCATATTTGGAGATTTTTTTTGGTATTTTTTTCCGAGGGTTTCTTATAAGATGGAATGAAGGTGCCGATATATTAATAGTATTATTGTTTTATTTTTAAGGGAAGACTATAATAACTGAAAATATTCATCCTATTGCATAAATGCATATATGTTTTGCGGTTCTTAAAGTAACCAGTTTTAGGATTAAAATTACACAAATCTATCAGGAGCAAGAGAGTATTTTCTGGAAGCGGGGGAAAAGATGAAACAAACAGAAGATTTTCTGCATGTGCAGATGTTTGGTAATTTTCAGATGAAATACGGAGGAAAGCCGCTGACCGGAGAAAAGCGCAGAGATACATATTTTACGAGCTTGATGCAGATTCTTCTGCATAATGTAAAAAAGGGCGTCAGCAGAGATGTTCTGGAAGACATACTGCTGGGAGACAGGGATATTGAAAACCGGCATCAGGCGCTTCAGACAATTATATACAAAGCAAAGAGGAAGCTTAAAAGCATGGGACTTCCGGAGGTGAATTATATCTTTCTGGATAAAGGGATTTATCACTGGACACCAGAGATACCTGTGAAAGAGGATGCCGAAGAATTTGAACGACTGTACGTTCTTGCGTCGAAAGAAGAAGAGGAAGATGAAAGGCTTCAATTGTATCGGAAGGCTGTATATACGTATACCGGAGAATTTCTGTCCGCTTATGCAGGCGTAATGTGGGTCGGTTCGGAAGCGAGACGCTACAGCGCTATGTTTTGCGAATGCGCAGAACGTGCGGCGGCGATATTAAGAGAGAACCAAGACTGGACCAGATTGGAAAAGCTGGGAAGATATGCGTCGGCGACGGTTCCTTTTTCCGATTGGGAAAGCCTTATTATGGAAGCTTTAGTAGAGAGCGGCCGGTATGAAGAAGCGAAGTGGCTGTATGCGGAAACGGTAGACAATTACTTAAGAGAGCAGGGGATATATCCGTCCGCAAAAGTGATGAAGATGATGGAGAAGCTGGGAAACCGGATGAAGCATTCGTATGAGATTTTGGATCAAATCCAGGAGAATCTGATGGAGAATGAGGAGAACATGCAAGGAGGCTACCAGTGTTCTTTTCCGGTATTCAGCGGAATCTATCATGTGATCAACCGTATGATGGAGCGCGGCGGCCAGAGCGTGTACTTGATGTTATGTACCGTGGTGGATGGAAAAGGCAATCCTATTGAAAGAAGGAAAAAGGCTGGAAGAGCTTTCTGAAAGACTGGGCGAGGCTATCAGAAGTTCTCTGCGCCGCGGGGATATCCTTAATCGTTATGGAAGCGGGCAGTTTCTGGTACTGCTGATAAATATAACCAGAGAGAACTGCGGTATCATTGAAAGACGTATTAATCAGAAATTCATGGCTGAGGGACAGCGGACCGGAGTGCAGTATCACATTAATAGTGTAATCTGCGAAGCGTAAATTTCGAAGAATTGGCGTAATGTTGTTTCGGAGAAATAAAAATATAGAGGCTGCTGTATGAACTTTTTGTTCATGCGGCGGCCTTTGTTTTGCGGCTTGTTGTTTCTGAGGGAAGACTTGGGGAGACGCTGCTTTAACAGGGCGGATAGCCAGAAAACGTGTCAGAAAGACACGCGATTTTCTATTGTTTTATTGATCTTAAAATTCTATAATAAATGCATGTTTACATATATGAGAGCAAGTTGTGGAATTATTACGGGCAAAAAATTAAATAGTAAAAGAATCGGTAATATCTTATGCATTCTTCTGGCAATGATGACATTGTGTATTTTTACAGGAAATTCCAGGGAGAACCTATGGATTACAAAAATGATAAGAGAAAGTAGAAGTTTATCTGGCTGTACATCAAAAAGTATTCTAGGACTTTCCGGCAGGATGTTTGACGGATGTTACGTAGTTCATTTAGGGAAAACGCATTATGAAAGAGTTAGAACTGCGGATGCAGATAAGAGGAATCGCCTATTAGCGTTGTGGGACATTCCAACAATAATTCTTCCACAGACAGATGCCGCAGAGTTTCGGGAGGAAACGGTAATGCGGAGGGGAATTGGCAAAGAATTGGAGGAGAAGCGTGACGGAGCGACGGTATCGGATGCCGCTCTAAGCGAATCGGCTGGAATGCCGCCGGCAGAGATTGTTGTTCCGAATGAGCCGAAGATTCCGCCGGAGTTCGTCATTGTCCCGAATGATCCGGAGATTCCGCCGGGGTCTGCTATTGTTCCGGAATGGCCGACAGTGCCGCCGGAGTCGTCTGTGGTTCCGGAACGCCCCAATCCTGTTCTGCCGGAATCGGACGATGTTTTGGAGGATGCAGTTCCTGCGCCAGAAGAATCGGCGACGGATCAGGATGCTGCGCAGGAACCATCGGATGAAGGAGGAGATGGTCTGGAATATCTCTGTAGAAATTTTCTATGTGATGTTTCCGGGAAAATAATAGGCTGCCGTGATGTGGTGGTGACAGATGGTGTGTTATGTCTTCCGGCTGACGCTGCTTGTACTGGTATAGCTGCGGGTGCGTTCGATTCTCTGTCTGGAGAGGTTTATGAGCTGTATATCCCGGCGAATATTACCATGATTGAAGATGGCGCGTTTGATAAATTTGCAGAGTTTTGCTATATTCAGGTTCATCCGGACAATCCGGTATATGGAAGCAGAGAAGGATATCTTTATATGAAATAGTTGAAAACTGCCGCAGAAGGAACATCCAGTTCCTAGTGCGGCAGATTCTTTTTGCAAATTTTGCCAAATTATTCTGTTATTATGGTTATGCGATATCCATTTTTTGTATAATTGCTTCGATTGTTTCTGTATCTTCTTCCAGTTCATCCGCGATTTGATTTATGCTTTTGTTTTTTGCCAGTTTCTTGCGTATCAATGTTTTTAACAGTTCGGTTTTACCTTCCTTACGCCCTTCCGCTCTGCCTTCTTCCCTGCCTTCTTCGCGCTCATAATACTTCTCTTCCCATGCCTGCATATACTTCACCCCTACTTTCTCGCTAAGCTTTACCTTACAAACGCGCTGATGAATCCTCTTAATCCTCTCGCTCCCCGAAGCCAGCGCGGCCTGGTCGGTGGTGTGTTCAAGATAATGAAGAAAATCAACGAGTTCCCGGGAGATTTCGTCCTGGTTGGTTCCCTTCGTATTAAGAAAAATACGGATAGCTTTATCGTCCAGCCTGCATTCCGGAACTTCCCTGCTGACAGGTTCAAAGGTATAGCGGTACTTGCCGTATCCGAACAGGTCGAAGGAGGTTATGAGAATGATGTAGGTGGAATTGAGCAGATTATAATTAGGTACGCCCGGTTCCAGGAGATTCGTATCCACAAGAGCCTGATAATAGCGGCTGCGCTTTGCTAAGTCGTTCTTACGCTCACTCTGCATCTCGGTGTTGTACAGAACCCGGTCGGAATCCATAGACACCACATCTAGGCGTATGGAGCGCAGAAGAGGAGAGACTCTCAGTTCTTTCTCGGTTTCGTTTTGAAGGAGAAGAGGAATGTCTGTACCGAAAATAATGCTAAGGGCATCCTGGTGTGTATCGAGGTCTTCCATCACTTCATCAAAAAGGAAACGGTTAGTAAGGTTCAAATTCTTTAGCGGTATAATGTGTTTCGTTTGATTCATTTGTACTCCTTTATTTTATCATAATTCTTAGTAACTCAAAAGATAATATTACAAAAATTATTTTATACATACTACCTACGCGGATGTTCGCGGGTACTGAAAAAATCCTTTTATGCAGAAAGTCAATACAATATGCTGCGGTGTAAGTTTAGAAAACGGAGAGAGTATGGTGGTGAATCTTCCTTCTTGACTGCTTTTTCAGTACCTTCCAGATATTCCCATAGTGGATTGTAATTGTCGGAAACCATATAAAATGATTTAGGTGTGAATGAAGTGAGTGTTAAAAGCCTTTATGAATGACGTGAACAAAAGTGGCAGAAATCCGTCTTTCTTTTATGCGAATGAATTACAAATGCTGGTTCTGCGGCGAATCACCTGAACGTATTGAAATCTGGACGCATTTGATTAGTGGTTACATAATATCATAAATGATTGAGTTATGCAACTAAATATTGCAAAAAAATAAGAACTGAGTTGTTGTAAGGGTAATGTAAGGTTGCTGCTCGTAGGACTGCGCATTCACTGCTCAGACCGTAAGAAAATGATTCATGGATGAGTAAATCCCATTCTCGGAGCGAATTTAAAATGGATTTGTAAGAGATGGTGTTCTGAGAACGGTAATATTTTTTGATTTTGGTTTAATAGATAATATAAATATGGCTAAAAATTAAAAAAACAAGCATTTTTTTGCGAATGGATAGCGCAGGGGATAGTACCAGCCTGTTAATATTAGGGTGTAAGCTGCAGGATAATGTAAGAAGGACGTGATGCAGATGACGAAGAACGGCCGATATATCGGCGCGCCGAATGGAATTGTGCTATGTGTTGAGCGAAATGACAGAGGGACAATCGAAGGCTGTCTGTATCACGGATATCAGCAAGACGGAATCCCATTTCGGGGATATGAAGAGATTATCAGGATAGCGGAAGGATTGTTCAATGCGCTCGGGTATCCGTTTATGGGAACCGGGGACAGAGACATATACGGCCGGACGCACAGCTACCAGAAAAAGGAAAGGATGGCAAGGGTTTTGGAAGATAGCGAATTGTTAGAAAAGCATGGGGATATGGGAACATTTGTCATTCGCGTCCAGCACAGGCAACACAGTAGCTGGCAGGGCAGGGTCACATATCTAGAAGAGGACAGGAGCGTTTATTTCCGCTCCGCATTGGAGCTGATTAAGATTATAGACGGCGCGCTTGACCAAGCGGAACGGGCGGCCGGAGCAGAGGGGAGATAGTATGCGAAGATTGCATCCGGAAGAAAGCAGTCTTTACATACGCCGAAGGAAAGAATAGAGAAGGTGCAGTATGGCGGATAAAGAATTACGCAGATTAAAAAGAAGGGAACTGTTGAAGATGCTTCTTGTACAGTGCAGGGAGACGGAGCGGCTGCAGAGAGAATCTGATGAAGCGAACGCAGCGCTTGCTGATCTTACTGAGAGATATGAGAGGCTTATTGGGAAATTGAATGTGAAGGATGAGCGTCTGAATCAGAAGGATGCGCAGATTTCAGCTTTGAAAGGGACAATAGAAGAGATGAAGCTGTCCAGAACCATAGAACTGGAAGAGGCAGGCTCTATTGCGGAAGCGGCTCTCAAGCTGAACGGTATCTTTGAAGTAGCTCAGCAGGCAGCGGACCAGTATCTGATGAATATTAGGAGAATGAGCGAGAACGCGCCCCGAACATCGGCGGGAGCGGAAGACAGACAGGTTCCGTTTGAGTCTGGCTGGCGAGCCGGAATCCGCAGAAAAGGAACGGGAACCAAGTCCAGATACACAGCGATTGGCGGAGGAAATACAGGTACAGACGCCGGACAGAGAGCCGGGACAGATGCCGGGGGCGGAGACAGATACATTGTAACGGCGGCTTCGGGTGAGATTCATGGATAAAGAAAAAGAGAAAGAGCAGCCGAAACTTACAGATATACCGTCTATCGAGAATCTGCAGGTGGAACTTGCGAGAGTAGAGTCCGGAAGGAATTTCCGAAAAGCGCTTTTGAATATAGCGGGAGTACTGGTGGTGGTGGCGGCCGTAGCGGCGCTGGTGGTTACCAGGGTTTTCGTGCTGATAAAGGTAAACGGCTCCAGTATGTCGCCGACGTATGAGGCGGGCGAGGTGATATTTCTTCGCCAGACCGACGACATCGAACCGGGAGATATTATCGGATTCTATTATGGAGGAAATGTATTTCTAAAACGCGTCATTGGGACGTCGGGAGATCAGATAGATATCGATCAAAAAGGTAATGTATATGTCAATGATGAACTGCTCGATGAGCCTTATCTGACGAAGAAGAGCCTGGGGAAATGCGAACTGGAATTTCCATATAAAGTACCGAAAGGCATGTACTTCGTACTGGGCGACAACAGGGCGGTATCCCTTGACAGCCGTATCAAGTCAATAGGATGTGTACAGAGCGAGCAGATTGTAGGCAAAGCAGTCATCAGGGTATGGCCTCTGACACGGGTAGAAATTATGCACTAAGAAGGTGAGAAGATGCAGGAACTTGTGAGAGAATATTTAAATGAATTAGGGAAAAAGCAGAAGGTACACAGGAGGTTCAGGATCGTTACGGCCGTATTTGCGGTAGCGGTAGCGGTCAGCGTCATCTGGGGATTGTCGAGAGCCGGATTCGCTACAACCGGAGAACCCAAGTGCGGGAAGGAAGAGCATCAGCATGCGGAGGAATGCTACAGCGACGCTTTGAACTGCGGACAAGAGGAAGGCGGCGGACACCAGCATGCAGATGAATGCTACCAGACCGTATCCAATTTGGTTTGCGGGCAGGAAGAAAGTGAAGAACATCAGCATGCAGACGAGTGCTACCTAACGGAATCAGTTCTGGCTTGCGGACAGGAAGAGTATCCCGGGCATACCCATGAAGAAGGATGCTATGCGAAACAGCTTTCCTGCGGAAAAGAAGAGCATCAGCATGAGGAAGAATGCTACATCGACAAATCAGCGGATGTAGAAGAAGAATCCACATGGACCGCACAGTATGAGGATGTAGAATGGAGCGACGCCTGGGGCGAAGATCTGGTAAAGGCGGCAGAGGCGCAGCTTGACTATAAGGAAAGCGTCGAGAACTATATGGTGGCGGAAGACGGAAGCCACAAGGGTTATACCCGTTACGGACAGTTTGCCGGGGATCCATATACAGACTGGAACGCATCTTTTGTAAACTTCTGTATGTACTACGCGGGACTCACAACTTCCGAAATGTTCCCGGAAGAAAGGGCGGCGGCCGACTGGTATGCTAAGTTCACAGAAGAAGAGGAAGGAAAGAAAATAGTTTACATTACGGCGGACGAAGCATATGAGCCGAAAGCCGGAGATATTGTCTTTCTGAGAAATGAAGAGGAAGAACTTCGGATGGGAATTGTTTCTTCTTATAATAAAGAAGATCATGAGATTAAGGTTATCGAGGGCGACAGCGACGACCAGGTTAAGGAAAATCTGTATGGCATAACTGATGAACAGATTGTGGAATATATCAAGATAAGCGAAATGGAAACGGCATATAAGAATCCGGAACCGGAAGTTCCGGCAGAAGAAGCCGCAGAGGAAGAACTTGAAATGGATACGGAAGATGAAGCAGAGTATCCGGCGGAAATTATTGAGAAAGTATATGCCGGCGACAGCTTTGTTGTTACGGCCAGATATACCGCAGAAGCAAATCTTCCGGAAGAAGCAGAGCTGATTGCAGAGCAGATTACGCCAGAAGCAGACGAGGTACACTATGCAGAGCGTGAAGCGGAATTCAAGGCAATGTCCGAGAATGAAGATGCAGTTATGAAAGCGCTGCTTAAGATAGGCTTCTATGTAGCCGGAGCGGAAGTAGAGCCGGAGAGTGCAGTGACGATTACCGTGCAGTTCTTAGACGAAAATGGACTTGCGGAAGGAAAGCCGGTTACGATCGTCCACTTTGCAGACGGCGGAACAGAAGTACTTGACGGCGGAAAGGCAAGCGATAACAGCACGACGTTTCAGACGGAGGGGTTTTCGGAATTTGCGATTGGCGAAGGCGTGGAGGAAGAGGCACTAGCGAAAGGGGAAGCTTTTCCGGTAAATAAAAGCTTTTTATATAAAAGTGAATTATATCATGTTACGTTCCGCATAGTTGGAAACGCATGTGAGAAGAAAGAGGATATTACAGGGACGGCAGAAAAATCAGGACAAGAAAATAATGAAACTGTAGAAAATCTTGAAGAGACAGAAGCTGATACTGTAAAAGCGGAATCGAAGCCGGCAGAAGTGATTGCAGAAGAAATGGATGCTGATGACGAGGTTGAATCAAAGTATCAGTTGAGAGTGAAAACATTGGATAGAGCTTCTCTGGAATATCAAGATTTTGCCAGATATGCAGAAGAGACGGGAGAGGGAGAGACTCAGATCGGTTTTCAGGTTATCCAATACTCTCTGTATTATGACGGAACGGAATTGGATTTAGCTGGCTGCGAAGTGACGGCAGAAATTTCGACAACAGAGGCTTTAGAAGAGCAAATGCAAAATATGGAGGAAGAAATATCTGATGAGCAGTTAGAAGAAGAGGCGGAAGATTTGCCAAAGATTGAGCGTCCAGATAATGAGATTGGCAGTTTAATAGCGGCGCCAATAGTGGGTGAAAACATTCAGCCAAGTGTGTTGGGAAGTATGGAGTCGGTAGTGGAGAACGATAATGTATTGGCTTCTGATTCTGAGGATTTAGAGGAAGAAAGCGGCGATGGCGTTCTTATTACTGTATATGGAGCAACAGAAAACGAAGAAATGGGCAAATTGGGAGAGACGGTTATTCCCGAGGAGGAATTGAGTCAGTCGGTAAAGGCGATGACGATTCCTTTGGCGAGCGATAAAATGGCAATTGATACAAGTAATACGCCGAATCCGAAGTTTACAGTGCAATACTATTCGGAACTTGAAAGAATAGAGATGCTGTCGGCGGAAGATGATGATACTTTAAATGCTCTTGTTCAGAGTGTGAAGAATGAGCCAACAGGAAGCGGAAAATTTAATAAGCAAAAAGACATAGTTAGAAAAGGATTTATTCCGGTTATTAATACAGAAGGCGCTAAGCTGCCTCAAAATCAATTGGAACAGAGTGTATCATATTTAAGGCCGGATGCAAGCGGAGCTGTTAGAACTGAGAAAGTTATGACAAAGATATATAAGGATCGGGCTACTGAATACCGTAGACAGCCTAATTTGAATTACTTTGATGCATTGCTTAAAAATGATAGTTACCAGTTGAACCAAATTTGGGTGTTAAACGGAACGGCTACAAGCGGAACTGAAATATGTACGGAACATACACACAGTGAGCAATGCCGGAAAGGTGGAAAAGTAATTTGCGGTAAAGAAGAGCATGTAAGGCATACGGCAGAATGCTATAAGGAAAATTGGAGGATGGTAGATTATACAAAGGGCGAAATACATTTTACAAATAGAGAAGAGGTTAAGGAGAAGGATCCAACTCACTATATTTATATAGCAGATGGGGCAAAACTCCGACTGGTTTATGAAAGAGTAGCAGAAACGGAAAATATACCGGCAACATTTTATGATTATGATATAAGTAGTTCGAGCAATGAGAACAACGATATTTTTACCATGGATACGAAATCAGGTGGTATAAATGCAGCAACGCGAACAAGTGGTTCTGTAAAATATGCATTTGGTAATTATAATTGTGGGACGGATTACGGACGGTTGAATTGGGGCGGTAATTTGTTGAATATGGGGAATCAGGACAATGTGTACAAAGGGTGTACTTTTGGAATGGTTACTGGTATAAGCGGGACAGGTAAAGATCAGACAGTTGTATTTAATTCAGATATTAGCGTACCAGAAAATCTTTTTGATTCAAAAAATCTATCAGGAAGTAAAAAAGTTTATGAAGAAGGAAAGCTTACTTATAGCCGGGACGGAGATACTTATACATTGATAAGCGCAGAGTCAGGCGCTGGAAGCGCTGGGGATTTAGATTTATTTAAACATCCGGCGACTTATTATAATCCAATTAAAGATGTAACAATAAATAATGATTATATTTGGACGAACAACTTCTGGCCTATGGATAATGCTGCATGGAATACTAGAACAGATTTTAATTTTGGAGACGCGAATCGACAGAAGAAACAAATGTTTGGCCCGGGCGACTGGGATAGATTACCCGTAAGTGATGATGGAAAGGATCATAACAGTTTCTTCGGCATGAAATACCAGGTAAAATTTAATCTTTCTGCCGATTATGTAGGACCGTTAGAATACTATTTCTTCGGTGATGATGATTTATGGGTATTCTTGGACGATCAGCTTGTATGTGACGTTGGCGGTGTTCATTCTTCGGTTGGCGCGTATGTAAACCTCTGGAATTATCTGGAACAGGGAAGCGAAGGAGAACACACATTAAGCTTCTTCTATACAGAGCGTGGAGCTTCCGGTTCGACTTGCTGGATGCAGTTTACGCTTCCATCGGTAACGACTGACTCTATTACGACGACTGAGGATTATTACGGTAAATTGAAGGTTGAAAAGAAAGTAGAGCAGAACGAGGGAGAAGTTGCGTTTAATGGAGATGATGAATTTGAGTTTGAGATTCGCTTTACAAAAGAGGATGGTACTGCGCTTGGGGATGATTTTCCATATACGAAGCATGATGCTTCGGGAAAGGAACTAACATATAATGTTGTACTCCATGACGGCAGTATCTTCAAATTAAAGAATGGAGAGTACATTGTTGTACATGATATACCAGCCGGAACAAAATACGTTATTAGAGAAAAGGATGGCTCCGTGCATGTAGGCAATGTGGATTATGCTTATACTCCCAGTATAACAATTGACGGGAATCCAATGGCAGGATCGGAAGCAACAGGTTCGATTGTGGGCGCTGGAACAAGTGTAGTCAAATATACAAATAAGTTCAGTGTTTATAAACTCCCGTCCACCGGAGGCCAAGGTATTTACCTGTATATGTTCAGTGGAATGCTGTTAATGGCAGCAGGTTCGCTGATAACATATAGAAAAAAACGTAAGGAGGTGCTGGGAAGTTAGGATATGAACATAACTTTTTGGCGGTCCTTGCACCGCCTGTGCATGGGCGTATAGCTTGTGTTAGGGAATGCAGTGTAAAAAGACACATGTAACTCTAAAGTAAAGCAAAAAGAATCAGAAAAGGAGAAGAAGAATGAAGAAGTTTAAAAAGTTATTTGCAGTGATCTTATCACTGGCAATGGTACTGGGGATGTCGATGACGGCATTTGCAGTTGACCACAAACCAGTGCCGGGGGATAGCGCGGAGATTACCGTTAACGGAGTGAAAGCAGGAGCAGAAGTAACGGCATATAAGATTGCAGAAGGCCAGTGGAACGATAATGGATTTACCGGCTATAAAGTAGTGGACGGCTATTCGATTCAAGATCTGTCAAAGCCGACGGCTAAAGAAATCACGGATCTTGCGCAAAAAGTGAAAAATGAAAGTATCCAAGGAACAGTATTAGATGAGGAAAATGGCGTATATAAGAAGACGCTGGAAGTCGGAATGTACCTGATCCTGGTTACAAAGAATGCAGACAAAGATATGACAGTTTATAACCCGATGATTGTCAGCGTATATTATTCAACAGATAAGAGCGGCGACTTCAACGACGCGATTGCAGGCAGCGTAAACGCAGGGGATCAGTTTGTTGTAGACGGGCAGAATGCATATGCAAAATCTATGAATCCGGATATTACAAAGAAGATTACAAGCCCGCTTGAGAGTGCAGATAATGTTCTTGGCAACGACACTGCATTCGGTCAGGCAATAGGATTTGAGGTTGGAACAGATTTTCCGGCATATAGCGACGCATACACAAAGGCTGATTTTAATATCATTGATAAGTTAAGCGCAGGGTTGGATTTGGATGCTGACAGCATTGTCGTTACAGTTGCTGGTAAGGAAGCAGTAAAGGATAGAGACTATACTGTAGTAGTTGAGGAAGCAACAGATGGCGGCAAGAAGACCGGAACCACGCTGACCATTTCCTTTACAAATACAGAAGAGAACCGTTATGTCATTGAGAATAAGGGAGCGCATATTGTTTTAACTTACAATGCGTCTTTGAATAAAAACGCAGGACTTAACTACGACGCAAACACCAATACGGTAAAGGCTGAGTATACGAATAACCCGAATACGGACGGAAAAGGCGAGACGGATGAGAAGAGAACCTATCACTATACCTTCGGTATTGACGCTGAGTTAGGCGGAAATTCCGGGTATACAACAGGCGAGCTTTTTAAGACGGATGAAAATGAGACAGAAATAGTTGAAAGCGAAGTGAAGACCACAATTTCTAATCCTTTGGAAGGCGCAGAGTTTAAGCTGACAAAAGCAAACTTCAATAAAGATGAAACTGAGTTCGATAAAAAATATACGGCTGTTACAGGGGATGCCGCATGGTCATTAACCGGCACATCCGCTGCTGACGGACGGATTTCCTTTAGAGGTTTGGACGCCGGCTACTATATTCTCGAAGAGACAAAGGCTCCGGAAGGATATTCATTGGATGCACAGAAGCATGTTGTATATATTGAAGCAAAATATGACCAAGAAGGCAAATTAGTAGAGTACTCTATTATGATTGATGAAAAGGCTACTTCAACATATAAGGCAACCTATACTGGCAACGACATTGATAAGTTAGTAGAAATTACGGATAAAACAGACGAGGCTACCTTGATTAAGAATACAAAGATTGCATCCCTTCCATCAACCGGTGGTATCGGTACTACAATCTTCACGATCGGCGGATGCCTGATCATGGTTGTTGCAGCAGCATTATTCTTCGCCAGCCGCAGAAAATCTGCTAAATAATCAAACAACATATAAGAACAGTTCAGTTGTCGCTGGATTGTAATACAGTACTTAAATCCATAAAGCTCCGGGGCAGTTTCTGTCCCGGAGCAGCAAAGAAAGATGATATACATACAACAGTAAGGAGAGTTCGGATGAAAAAGAATACAAGTAAAATTTTCATAGTTGTTTTATTTTTGGCCGGATTGTCCTTACTGCTGTATCCGTTTGTAGCGAACCAGTGGAATAATTACAGACAGAAGCAGTTGATTTCCAATTATGAACAGGTAGTTGCAGAAAAGGAAGCGGCGGGGGTTCTTGATTATGAGGCGGAGTGGGAGAAAGCGGAGAGTTACAATCAGGCTCTGCTTCCCAGCATTCTTCCGGATGCGTTTGCGGTGGCGGAAGCTACCGGCGAGGATCATACGTATCTGTCCAGCCTGAATATTGCCGGAGACGGTATCATGGGAACGGTGGAGATTCCGAAGATTAAGATTACGCTGCCTATCTTCCACGGCACGGACGACGAGGTGCTGCAGAAGGCGGCGGGGCATTTAGAGGGCAGCTCACTCCCGGTGGGAGGGGAGAATACCCATTCCGTCATTACTGCGCATAGGGGGCTGCCGAGCGCGGCGCTGTTTACGGATTTAGATAAGTTGGAGAAGGGAGATCATTTCCTGATTCATGTTTTAGATGATACCCTCTGCTATGAAGTGGATGAAATAAACATTATTGAGCCGGAGGAGACAGAGGCTCTGTCGATGGTAGACGGGATGGATCTGGTGACGCTGGTTACCTGTACGCCGTATGGAGTGAACAGCCACCGCATGCTTGTGCGGGGACACCGGGTTCCGTATGATCCGCAGGCTCTTGCAGATGAAGGCGTACCGCTTAGCAATATGAGCCTCCATACCAATTACATACTTTGGATTGTGGCAGGCTTGCTGGTTACCGGTTTGTTCAGTTTCTTCTTATACAAAAGAGAGCAGAAGCTAAGGAAGAAAAAGGAAGATGCCGAAGGGGCGGAGGCGCCGGAACATGACCATCCGGATGCTGCGCCTGCCGCCGGGGGAACCGGGGATGCGGGAGTTACAAAGGAGGAACCGGATTCCGTGCCGGAAGCCTCTGAAACAAAAGAAGGTCAGGAGGAATAGCAGATATGAAGAGAAAGATATCCACGTTTCTGTTCGGGCTGCTGTTTCTGGCAGGATTTGGGATCCTTGCGTATCCGACGATTTCGAATCAATGGAATACGTACCGTCAGTCTAAGCTGATTTCTAATTATGAATCGGCAGTCAGCGAGATGACGGAGGAGGATTTTGAGGAAGCGTGGACGGCAGCCAGGAACTATAACCAGACATTCGACAAGAATAGTATCCGGAGCGATATCTTCGGCCTTGAGCATTCCGAAGATATTACGAGTACGGAATACTGGAAGGTGCTGAACGCGGCCGGGGACGGCATTATGGGATATATCACCATACCGAAGATTAATATCCGGCTGTCCATCTACCACGGAACCGACGAGGATGTGCTTCAGACCGGAGTCGGCCACTTAAACGGCACCAAGCTTCCAATCGGAGGCGAGAACAACCACAGCGTAGTATCAGCCCACAGGGGACTGCCCAGTGCAAAGCTGTTTACCGATATAGACCAATTGAAAGAGAAGGACCGGTTTTACCTGCATATCCTGAATGAGGATTTTGCCTATGAAGTGGACCGGATTCTTCCTATGGTGGAGAAGGATGATTACGATGCGTTGGAGGAAGCGCTGAAGATTGAGGAAGGGCAGGACTATGTAACGCTGTTTACCTGTACGCCGTATGGAGTGAACAGCCACCGTTTGCTGGTGCGTGGGCACCGGGTACCTTATGACGGGGAACTGGAGTCAACGCCGGTGGATTCCATGGTGCAGGCAATCCAGAATTACTATATGCTGTATCTGCTGCTGGGTCTTGGTATAACGGCGCTGATTATACTGGCCATGCGCCATGCGGCAAAGAAAAAGAGCCGGAAGACGGCGGAGGCGGAACCGGGAGCGGGGGAAGCGCCCGGGGAAGAAGCAGGGCCGGGAAGAAAGCCGGAGGCAGAGAAAGCGTCGGGAACAGAGCCGGAGCCGGGAAACAGACGGGATGGGAAGCCCGGAGCGGAGGCGGAACAGAAAACGGAGACAGAGAACCGTGAGGAGGGAGAAAGTTGAAGATAAGCAGGAAAGGAAAAACCGGATGCGCGCTGGTGCTGGCAGCCTTGATGGCGCTTGCCGGGCTGTCCGCAAAGCAGACATATGCGGCCGGAGCAGTGGATTTGAGTAAGACGGACTGCAGCATTAAGATATCCGTGGCAATCGGCAGAAACGGAACCAGTAATGAAAAATATGAGAAGGATTTTAATGCCATGGGCATTCCGGTGAATCTGTACCGGGTAGCCGACGTGGATGTAACCGGACAGAAGTATACGACGGTGAAGCCTTTTGAAAATGTTGACTTGAGCGGGATCAGCAGCGGCACAACGGCTGACGAGTGGCTGGAGATGGCGGCGCAGGCGGCGAAAGAGGAAAACCTGAAAGCCGCTTCGCCCATAAGGCAGGTCACCCAGGCCGGGGAAACGACGTTTGAGAACCTTACGCCGGGTATGTATCTGGTTGCGCCGGAGGATTCCTACAATCCGGACTATACGGTACAGTATACATTTACCCCGTATCTGACGGCTCTTCCGAGCAGCGCATATGCGATCCAGTATGATGCGGACGGCAATCCGATCCAGGATACGGCTAACAGCGACGACTGGGATTATCACACTACCGTAGGCTTAAAGCCGGAGGCGGAACCGCAGTTCGGACAGTTAAAAATCAACAAGATTCTGGATAACTTCAACGAGACGCTGGGAAAGGCCACGTTCGTATTCCAGGTAGAAGGACGGGATGAAGATGGTAATCTGGTGTACAGCGAGGTGGTCAGCACCACCCATGAAAGCCTAGCAACAGAGACCGTCGTGTTGGATCAGATTCCTGCCGGGATCAGGGTAAGCGTGGAAGAAGTTTATTCCGGAGCAAGTTATGAGACGGTAGGAAATAAGGTGTGGTCGGATATCCTGATATGGTCCGACGCGGCGGTTGACCATGCGGCGGGCGGAACAGTGAATGGGGAAGTGATTCAGACGGCGGAGGTATCGTTCCAAAATCGATATGACGGCGGCAACCGGGGCGGATACGGCGTGACCAATGAATTTACAAACGGCGGCGACGGCTGGGAATGGACTTCCGAGTCGAAGGTACCGGGGCTTGAAGAACTTGAAAATTAGAAAGGAGCTGTGACAGGTATGAAGAAGATACAGAGATATAAAAAGACGTTTGCAATGTCAGCCGCAGCTCTTGGAATGCTGGCGGCGCTGTCAGTTGAGAGTACGATGGCGTATTTTACGACCTATGTGTCCGCCGGAGGCAGCCAGGTAGTGAACTTAGAAGCGCGGACGGAGATTTATGAGGATGTAAGCGAGATGACAAAGCATATTGTTCTGCGGAACACCTCGGAAAAGGGAGACTGCTTTGTCCGGGTAAAGGTTTTCTATGGGGCGGAACTTACGGTTCAGATGATTGACGTAGAGGGAAAGGGAGACTGGTATGACGGAGGAGACGGCTACTGGTATTACGGCCCGATTCTTCCAATCGGCGGTAAGACCGCGCAGCTTGACGCATTCATTGATACGACCGGCCTGGTGAAGCCGGGAACAGATCCGGATGCGGCAGAAGAGTATATCAAGGACAAATTCAACGTAGTTGTTGTACAGGAGTGTACTCCGGTTCTGTACGGCGAGGACGGCAAGCCGTATGCTGACTGGAATACTGTTTATACAAGCAACGCCGAACAGGGAGAGGAGGCTGGCAACGAATGAAGAAGAAAAGAAAAGCCTCCCACAACAGGCGCGTGACTTATATGCTTCTGGCGCTGGCAGTATTGATGCTGCTGGGAAGCGCGGTGGGAAGCACCAGGGCGGCGCTGACCTATTACAGCGAGAACTACACGGCGGAGATTACCGTTTCCCAGATTGGAGTGACTCTTTTGGAGAATGGCAAGGAAGTCAGCCGCCGGGATTATAAGAAGGATGACTGGGAACAGGAGACGAACGCAGGAAAAGACGCGGCGAGCGGCGCGCTTCTTCAGGAGATGGTACCGGAAGGAGAGGAATTTGTACTGAACAAGACGTATGAAGAAAAGCTTGCAGTGCGTAACAGCGGAAGCATCGACGAGTATGTACGGGTTCGGATCTACAAATACTGGACCGATCAGGACGGGAAGAAAGAGACTTCGCTGTCGCCGGATATGATTGACCTGCATCTGGCTAATACCGACCGGTGGGTTCAGGGAAAAACGAATTCTGCGGAGTGTACAGAGCTGTATTATAAGGGAATTCTTCCGGCCGGAGAAGAGACGAAGCTGTTTGCGGATACGATCCGTGTTGACGGCAAGCTTGCAGAGTCGGTAAAGATAGAAGAAGATGAGAATCATGTTATTACCATGACATATGAATATGACGGCGTAGAGTTCCATGTGGAAGTGGAAGTGGACGCGGTGCAGACGCATAACGCACAGGATGCAATTCGGAGCGCATGGGGCGTGGACGCATCGGAGCTTGGGATTCTGTAAGGGGGAATGGGAGAATGAGAAAAAGAATAATTACAGGTTGCATTGCCATGCTTCTGGTTCTCGCATCCTCTGTGACCGCATTTGCAGAAGACAGACAGGGAGAAGCCGGGTGGCGGGTTACCTTTGACGGCAAGAAGATGAACAGCAATTTCTCCGCCGCAAATATGGACGACGAGATCTATAACATGCAGCCGGGAGATTCAGTGGAGTTGACAATTACCCTTAAAAGCAATTATAATGGAAAGACAGACTGGTATATGCGCAACCAGGTACTGGAATCCTTAGAGGACGCCGGTAAGGCGGAGGGCGGCGCATATGACTATCTGCTGACTTATACAGATACCGCGGGAGAGACGACGACGCTTTACTCCAGCGAGTATTTCGGGGGTGAGGGAAGGTATAACGGCGTAGGGCTTCACGGAGCAACTAAGACGCTGGATGACTTCTTCTATCTGGACAGATTGGGAAACGGCGGTTCAGGCGTTGTAAAGCTGAAAGTAAGGCTGGACGGCGAGACTCAGGGTAATGATTATCAGAGTACTTTGGCGAAGCTTCAGATGGATTTTGCAACAGAGGTGGCAGAGGCAGGCGGAACCCGGAGACCGGTCCGGACCGGAGACCAGACGAAGATTCTGCTGTATGTGACTTTGACGCTTGCGGCAGGTATGACGCTTCTGATCATTGCGGTTATGAGACTTCGGGGCGACCGAGAGGAGGCTGCGGTAAGAGAAGTGCAGCCCGATAAGAGAAGGACAGAAAGAAGGAGGCGCAGATAAGATGAAGTATTTAAAAAAGATACGGAACAGTCTTCTGATTCTGTCAGTGCTGACAGCGGCGCTGGGGCAGACCGCGTTTGCCGAATATACGTATACGATAAGGGTATACGCGGGAAATCAGGGTTCGGTCTCTGAGAAAGGGATTACCATACCGGCGGGCGCGTCCATGAGCAGCGACGGCAGTCAGGTTGAGATTACCGGTTTGAAATATGGCGAGAAGGTGTATATCACCGTTCAGGATATGGCTTCTGCCGAAGACAGCAGGTATTATGTGAAAGGTCTGCGGAAAGCCGGAAGGGATAATTCGGAAGCAGAGAATGTAGCGTCTGTTTTTGATGTGGAAGGAGACCGGGATTATGTTGTAGCTTACGGCATTAAGGGCGATATGGTGGCCTATACCATTAATTACGTTGACGGGAATGGCAACGCGCTGTTAGACAGCGATACTTATTACGGCAATCCCGGAGAACGCCAGTATGTATCCGCGCGGTATGTAGACGGGTATCAGCCGCAGGCATATAACCTTGTAAAAACATTGTCAGATAACACGGCAGAGAACGTATTTAACTTTGAATACGCGCGAGTAACCACACCGGCGCCGGAAGGAACCGGTACTGAGACGGCAACCCCGGCAGGGGAAGAAGGAACGGAAGGAACAGCGCCGGCAGGAGAAGCGGGAGCCGAAGCGGATGCAGGCGCGGCAGCGGACGCCGGAGTGCAGGAAGTGGTTCCGGTAGAGGATGAACAGGTTCCGGAGGATTTAGTGGATTTAGATGATGAAGACACACCGCTGGCGAACCAGAAGTTGGATGACGAACGGCCGGGAACCAGGATGGGTTACCTTCCGGTTTACGTTGGAATCGGAGCGGCAGCGCTGGCAGCGCTGATTCTGGCGGCGTTCTATCTTAGGAAACGGCGCAGTATAGTGGTTCAGGTCGAAGATATACCGGAACTGCTGGAAGACGTCACTGACATAAACGATATCAAAGATATCCGAAACGACGAGTAGAAGTCTATGGGCGAGAAGAAACGAAAAAACAGAGATGAAATTAAGGGAGGAAGAGCCAAAGCGGCCTGCAGAATAGCAGGAACCACAATGATCCTGATTGTGATCCTGCTGTGTTCGCTGCTGGTGGTGCCGGGAATGTTCGGCTACCGCATGTATCATGTGGTCAGCGGAAGTATGGAACCGGCGCTGAAGGTTGGAAGCCTGATTTATATTCAGGAGGGTTCCCCGGAAGAGGCGAAAGAAGACGATATTATTGTTTTCTATAGTTCTTTGGAAGACGGAGGTATTATTACCCACAGGGTTGTAAAGAACAATGTGGTGGCGGGTACATTCCGAACAAAAGGGGACGCCAATGACAGTCCGGATCCCACCCCCATAGCATATGATAATTATATCGGCAGAGTTACGCTTGCCATGCCGTATGTGGGGAAGGTGCTTGTAGTCCTGACTTCTCTATATGGGAAGATTGCAGGGATATGTATTGTGGCGGCGGGAGTAATATTGAACCTGATCGGTTCACGCCAGAGGGAGGAAGAATAACGTTATGAGCCAGACTTTGCATAAATTGCAAAGTCTGTATGAATGTGCGGGGTTGGGAGTATTCCCGGACTCTGCCGGAAAAAGGGGATAAAAAAGAAGGAGTTGAATCAGATGAAATATCCAAAAGTGCTGCAGATGCTGGCTCTTGCAACAGCAATTACAGTGGCGGCGCCGAGCGTGACGATGCCGGCCTATGCGTCAGAAACAGCAGAGACACCGCAGGAGTATACGGAACGTACGGGATATGTGCTTCCGGAAGGTTTTCATTACATACTGGATGGAGAATATATCATACTGGATGAAGAGGGAATGCCGGTCATTGAGGCGGATCCGTCGCCGGAAGAGCCGGAGGCGCCGTCGGAAGATGCCGCAGCGCCGGAAGAACCGGGAAATACAGATAGTACGGATGTGTCCGGCGAAGCAGGCGGGCAGGGGAATCCGGAAGATACGGGAACCGGGGAAGGCGCGGAAACGCCGGGAGACAGCATGGCTGAGGAAGACCCGGAGGATACAGAAGCTCCGGAGGTTCCCGGAGAAGGGGAAGAATCGGAAATTCCCGGAGAAGAACAGGAGCCGGTAATTCCCGGAGAAGGGGAAACACCAGACAGCACGGAGAAACCAGGAGATGAAGATACTTCCGACAAGACGGAGGATACGGATTCATCCGAAGGAACCGAAATAGAAGATCAGATTCCAGAAGAAGAGCAGCCTTCGGACGAGGGAGAAGATCAAGGTATAGAAGAGCCGATCGGCGGAGAGACGGCCGTGCTTCCGGGTGCGGAAGAAATGGAGGCGGACAGCGGAGCGCAGGAAGAGGTTTCCATAGCAGGGGCAGAAGAGATGGAGGAAAGCTTCCTTACATCGGCGCAGTTCAAAGCGGTTCGCGACAGGATTCAGTATAATGTAGAAGTTCCGATAGAAGGGCTTCCCACATTTATTACCCAGGAGATGATCGTGGGCGCGCTGAAGGCTCAAGATGAGACCGGGTATCCGGCGTCGGTGACGATTGCGCAGATTATTCAGGAGTCCGGGTACGGCAAATACGGCCCCGGCGGCGAGGACGGCAAGGGTTTGTCTTATCTGGCGTTTGAATACTGCAATCTATTTGGAATTAAGGGAGTCGGCACGGCCGGAAGCGTGTCCATGAAAACCAGTGAAATGGAAGCAAACGGCAGGCTGTATTCTACCTATGCGGGATTCCGGATGTACAATACCTATACAGAGTGTATTGAGGACCGCACTAAGCTTCTAGAAGAAGTGTATTCAGATCTGACCAAGGATGTAAAGGACGCCAATACATTTGCCATGAAGATAGGAAGAAGATGGGCGACAGACCTGCAGTATGGAAAACATCTGATTCGTACTATGACGAAATACGACCTGTATCGACTGGACGATTTGACGCTGAACGAATTCAGCGATATGATAGGGGATTTTGCCAACCCGTGTCCGGGCGGTGCGATTACCAGCTTGTTTGGAAGGAGAACGGCTCCAATCAAGGGGGCGACTACTTACCATAGAGGACTTGACTTGGGAACCGGCGCGTATAATATCCCGACATACGCGGTAAAAGCAGGAACCGTTATATTTGCGGGAGAAGCTGGAGCCTGCGGGAATCTGATTACGATCGACCACGGAGACGGAATGGTGACCAAATACATGCATCATTCGGAAATCTATGTGGAAGAGGGTCAGGAAGTGGAGAAAGGCCAGCAGATCGGCCTGTCGGGAACTACCGGAAATTCTACCGGAAATCATCTGCATTTCCAGGTGGAAGAGAATGGAAGAGCCGTAGACCCATTGATTTATCTGCAGGATAATTCAGACGATGCGAAAGGCAGGAAGGCGGAAGGCTGGAAAATCCGAAAAGCTGAATGCAGGAAAAGCGTAAGAATCATGAATCAGAAAATCAGAGAAGGATTTAGACAGGCGGCAAGTAAAGAAGAGAAGTAACTGAGAAAAGTATTGCAATGTATAAACAATATCCCGGAAGCCGAAAACGGTTTTCGGGATATTGTTTGTATAGAGGAAAGAGATGAATAAGCGGACGCCATGCATGGGATTTGCTCATTCCTGAATCTTTTTATGATCTGCGCAGTAAATGCGCAGGCTTGTGAGCAGCAACAGGGTATCTGCCGTGGTTTATAGGAGCCGGCCAGGGAAATTGCGCCGGAAACAGAAGTATGATACTATGGTAAGAAAGAGACAAGAAAAATATTTGAAAAAGAAAGACGGCAGCTATGAGAGAAAAGGAAAGGAGTAAGGCAGAGGCGTATAGGATGGGAACGAAAATGAGCGACGGCCAATAGGCGTAAGACGTCTTAAAGGCTGCTGGAAAAGGGAGCGGAAAAGAATTTGGAAAGAATATAAAAGCTTGGCGGAGGAGAGGGTATGTCTGGGATATTATTTTTATGTGCAACGCCGATCGGGAATCTGGAGGATATGACATTTCGGGCGGTGAGGGTTTTGGAAGAGGCGGATTTGATTGCGGCGGAAGATACACGCAACAGTATGAAGCTCTTAAATCACTTTGGGATTAAGACGCCGATGACCAGTTATCATGAATATAACAAGAGAGAGAAGGGAAAAAAGCTAATATCGGTTCTTGCGGAGGGAAAGGACGTTGCGTTGATTACAGATGCGGGAACGCCCGGTATATCCGATCCAGGGGAAGAATTGGTGCGGATGTGCCATGAAGCGGGAATTTCGGTTACGTCTGTTCCAGGGGCGTCGGCTTGTATTACCGCGTTGACGGTTTCCGGACTTTCTACCAGAAGATTTGCATTTGAAGCGTTTCTTCCGGCAGATAAGAAGGAACGGGCGGAGATTCTGTCGGAGCTGGAGAAGGAAACCCGGACGCTGGTGATTTACGAAGCGCCCCACAGGCTGGTGAAGACGCTGGAGGAACTGCGGGAGGCGGTAGGAGACCGCCGGCTTACGGTATGCAGGGAACTGACGAAGAAACATGAGACCCAGTGGCAGACAAGCATTCAGGAAGCTGCGGACTACTATAAGGAATCCGCGCCGAAGGGAGAATGCGTGTTGGTAATAGAGGGGAAGAGCAGGCAGGCTCTTAAGGAAGAGAAACAGGCAGAGTGGCTGGAACTTTCCCTGGAGGAGCATATGGAGTATTATCTGTCCCGGGGGTTTGACCGGAAGGCGGCCATGAAACAGACGGCGAAGGACCGCGGGGTCGGCAAACGGGATATTTACAGACAGCTTCTGGATAAGGAATAAGCCGGGAATCGTTGGAATGGGAGAGAACTTGGTCAACTTGACGAAATCTTTTAGAAAAAATTGTTCAAGTTGGGTATGGCGCAACGTGTTTCTTTCCGTTATACTAAACCTATAGCATTTTTGAAAAAATGATGTGAATCAGGAGGAGCAAAACAATGGCAAGTTTATCTTTAAAACACATTAACAAGACCTATCCAAACGGATTTGAGGCTGTTAAAGATTTCAATCTTGAGATTGCAGATAAGGAATTTATTATTTTCGTAGGACCTTCAGGATGTGGTAAGTCTACTACACTTCGTATGGTTGCCGGTCTGGAGGACATTTCTTCCGGTGAATTATATATTGGCGACAAGCTGGTGAATGATGTAGAGCCGAAGGACAG
>CAJURK010000044.1 GCA_910588745.1 uncultured Dorea sp.
TTAGCAAAGTCTTACGCAAGACACAACACAGAAACTATATATAAATGGTGCTGTACTGGTGTTGTAGTGGTGCTATATGGCAAAATTTATGACGTTTTATAAAAATTATTGAACACTTAGAAAATAAAGAAAACCCCCGAAAATACTGGACTTCCGGGAGTTTTTAAAGCTTTTTGAAATTGTAGTAAAATTATCGCTTGCTGAACTGCGGAGCGCGACGAGCCGCTTTGAGACCGTACTTCTTACGCTCTTTCATACGTGGATCACGCGTCAGATATCCGGCTTTTTTCAATGCCGGCCTATAATCTGCGTCAGCCTCTAACAACGCTCTTGCAATACCGTGACGGATTGCTCCTGCCTGTCCTGTGTAGCCGCCGCCTTTTACATTCACGATTACGTCGAACTTACCCTCTGTCTCTGTCAGAGCCAATGGCTGACGAACGATTACCTTCAGAGTCTCAAGTCCGAGATACTCATCGATATCTCTCTTATTTATCGTAATTTTACCTGTTCCAGGCACAAGATATACTCTTGCAATTGATTTTTTTCTTCTTCCTGTTCCATAAAATCTTGCTGCTGCCATCTTTATATCCTCCTTTCGACCTTCCTAATTAAAGTTTCAGTTCTTCTGGCTTCTGAGCCTGCTGTTCATGCTCTGGTCCAGCGTACACATGAAGTTTCTTAATCATAGCTCTTCCTAAAGGTCCCTTTGGAAGCATTCCCTTAACTGCCAGCTCAATAACCTTTTCAGGCTTTTTATCCATCATCTCTGCCAGCGTGGTCTCCCTCATTCCGCCAACATATTCTGAATGGTTATAATATACCTTCTGGCTCATCTTCTTGCCGGTTACTTTGATCTTAGCTGCGTTAACGATTACTACATAATCTCCTGTATCAATATGCGGAGTAAATTCCGGCTTATTCTTGCCTCGTAAAATCTTAGCTACTTCTGATGACAGACGTCCCAAAGTACATCCGGCAGCATCAACAACGTACCATTTTCTCTCAATCTTATCTGGATTAGCCATATAAGTTTTCATTGGTTTCCCTCCTATGAATCATTACATTACTTCTTAAAACTAACTCTATTAGAATCAGATGCCTCCGGGGCTTTGGAGCAATCTGTTTCTCCTGTCGTCATACTTTTTTATTATATTATAGGGTTTTTCACCTGTCAACTATTTTTTACCGTTTCTCCGCCCTCTGATTTGACGGGTGATTTGACGCGTCATTTTCTAAGCCTGTTCTATCTTGGTTTTAATCTGTCAGTCTTTGTTTTTTCAGCAGCGCCGCCGCCAAAAACGCCTGCTGGGCTTCGACGCCTTGATATGGATTACAGGAACTGCCGCTGACCAGTTCCAAGTAATCATAAGGATTTATAAGAGAACCGTTAAACAAATCATTTTTTACTCTGCCTGATTTCCCCATATCTTTCTCCAATCGCTCCATATCCGGCTCCAGCACATATGTAACCACATCACCTTTTTTATCAAATACAAGCGTATAGCGCTTTACCGGAGGATAAAAAGACGCCAGCGCAGCTTTCGCATTCTTATGGTCTGCTAAAACGGAATATACCTTTTCTTTTAATGCGGCATCGCTATTCATCCGATATAATAAGTCTTCTGGAATCAAACATGTCTCGCTGTCGTCAGGCGCATTGACTTTCACGCCAAATTTTTCAAAAATATCCGTTTTAATGTTCGCGGCTGCCTGCTCCTTTATCTGACTACTGAAATTATTATCCGCAACTATCTGTTCAGCAGCATCCGTATGACTTACCATGCCGCTGTATAATGCTGATAAAATGTCCACACTTTCAATATTCATGGCTGTTCTCCTCTTTTATTTTTGTCATATGTTTATCTCTGAATAGTTCGTAATCATGCATCTATCCTAATATAACATATATCTATGCTGATAGCTATATAGAATCAAAAATACACGGTTTTCCATTGTGCCATACACCAAACCTATGGTAAACTTATAGAAGACTTAAACCATTACTACAAGAAGGAGTGATAATAACATGTGGGCTTACAAAGGAGTATTTTATCAGATATACCCGATTGGGTTCTGCGGCGCGCCCTACGCCAACGACGGCGTCTACGCCCCGCGCATCAGGAAGCTTTTAGACTGGAGTTCCTACTTAAAAGAACTGGGGATTGACGCGATTATCCTGAATCCGATTTTTGAATCCGACAATCACGGCTATGACACCAGGGACTTCCGCACCATTGACTGCCGCCTTGGAAACAATGAAGATTTTGCCGAAGTGTGCAAAGATCTTCATGCGCATGATGTAAAGATTGTATTAGACGGCGTATTTAACCATGTTGGACGCGGTTTCTGGGCATTTAAAGACGTACAGGAAAAGAAATGGGATTCCCCCTACAAAGACTGGTTCCATATCAGCTTCGACGGCAATAGCTGCTACAACGACGGCTTCTGGTACGAGGGATGGGAAGGCCATTTTGAACTGGTAAAATTAAATCTTCAGAATCCGGCTGTTGTAGAGTATTTACTGGACTGTGTAAAATTCTGGATAGAGGAATTCGATATTGACGGACTTCGTCTTGACGTAGCATACAGCCTTGACCACAACTTCATGCGGACGCTTCGCCGCTTTACCAGCGAACAAAAACCGGAATTTGCACTGATTGGCGAGGTACTGTTCGGCGATTACAACTTAATTGTAAATGATGAAATGCTGCATAGCTGCACCAATTATGAATGCTACAAGGGTATATTCTCCAGCTTTAATTCTATGAATATGTTTGAGATCGCCCATTCGCTCCACCGCCAGTACGGAGCCGACCAGTGGTGTATTTACCGCGGCAAGCATCTGGTGACCTTTGTCGATAACCACGATGTGACCAGACTGGCAAGCATTCTGACCAACAAAGAGCATATTCGCCCCGCCTACGGCCTGCTGCTGGGCATGCCCGGTATCCCATGCATCTATTACGGCAGCGAATGGGGCGCAGAGGGACAGAAAGCGCCGGACAATGACTATGCGCTCCGCCCATGTTTTGAAAAACCAGAACCAAATGAACTGACGGAATATATCGAAAAGCTAATTGCTCTCCGCCAGCAAAGCGACGGTCTCTGCAATGGAAGCTACCGTAATGTGGTTCTCACAAACCATCAATTGGTATTTGAACGGGCATCGGAAAAAGAACGCATGATGGTAGCAATTAACGCCTCGGGCGAGACCTACACAGCGCAGCACGGCGATCTGAACGGTTCCGTCACCGACCTGATAACCGGCAACAAACTACAGCTTGAAGGCCGGCTTGAGATGGCTCCATACAGCACGCAATATTTAAAATTTTAATCCTATAAAACAACAGGCGGCAAAAAAATTTACTTTCACGGCAGAAACCGCCCTGTATGGAAACGATAAACAGCAATCGTCTCCATACAGGGCGGTTTCCGCCCCGCAAACAAAATCTTATCCCATAACCACCTTGCGGAAATTTTTCTTTCCTTTCTTAACTATCAATCCTTCTCCCGCGAATGCTTCCGCGCTGTAAACAGCTTTAATATCCGTTACCTTTTCACCGTCTACCAGCACGCCTCCCTGCTGCACTGCCCGTCTTGCTTCCGCCCTGGACGGCACCAGGCCGCTCTTTACCAGCACGCTTAATATATCAATATTGCCCTCTGCAAAATCTTCCTCTGCAAGCTCTGCCTTCGGCATATCTGCCGCGGCGCCCTGGCTGAACAGCGCTTTTGCCGCGGCCTGCGCTTTCTCGGCTTCTTCCTCTCCATGCACCAGCTTCGTCAGCTCATAAGCCAGTATCTCTTTCGCCGTATTTAACTGCGCTCCCTCCCAGTTGTCCATCTTATCAATCTCCTCTAAAGGAAGGAACGTCAGCATACGGATACATTTCAAAACATCTGCATCCGCTACATTTCTCCAGTATTGGTAGAAATCAAAGGGGGAAGTTTTTTCCGGATCAAGCCACACTGCGCCGCTCTGAGTCTTACCCATCTTCTTGCCCTCGGAATTCAGCAGAAGCGTAATCGTCATTGCCCCTGCGTCCTCGCCAAGTTTACGGCGTATCAGCTCTGTACCGCCAAGCATGTTGCTCCACTGATCGTCTCCTCCAAACTGTAAGTTGCAGCCGTATTTCTGGAACAGCATATAGAAGTCATAACTCTGCATAATCATATAATTAAATTCCAAAAAGCTAAGCCCCTTCTCCATACGCTGTTTGTAGCATTCTGCCGCCAGCATACGATTTACAGAAAAATGCGCCCCTACTTCCCTGAGCAGTTCAACATAATTCAGCTCCAACAGCCAGTCTGCGTTGTTCACCATCAAAGCCTTTCCTTCAGAAAAGTCGATAAACCGGCTCATCTGCTTCCTAAAACAATCACAGTTGTGCTGAATCATTTCCGGCGTCATCATAGACCGCATATCCGTCCTTCCGGAAGGATCGCCGATATATCCCGTGCCGCCGCCGATTAGTGCAATCGGTTTATTCCCCGCCTCCTGCAGCCGCTTCATCAAACACAACGCCATAAAATGGCCTACGTGAAGGCTGTCCGCCGTCGGATCAAAGCCGATATAGAACACCGCCTTTCCGTTGTTCACCAAATCCCTAATCCTTTCCTCGTCTGTAACCTGCGCAATTAATCCCCGCGCCTGAAGTTCTTCATAAATTCCCATACCATTTGCTCCTTTCATATTATTGCCAACTCAAAAAGGCATACCCTATGATACCCTCAGCAGACAAAAGGACGCACAGATTTGCAAAACAACAAACCCGCAAGTTATTTGCCGCCGCATAAAACACACGGTTTTCCAAAAAAAGTCCTTATCCATAACGGATAAGGACGAAATATACTTCGTGGTACCACCTTTTTTCATCAGAAACTCACGTTCCTAATCTTAACGGCTGCGCATGCAGCCTATGCGCGTAACGTGCGCCGTACGTCACAGCCTACCTGTCCGCCGGTTCGACGAACTCTTCTTCGGTGCGCGGCTCCAAGATGTATTCACACTTCTCTCCTTCTTGCGCCTCTCACCTTCCGGCAGCTCTCTGTAAGGGTATGGGAAATGTTACTTCTTCTCTTCTCAGCCTTTACTGCTCTATTCATTTGGAAGTCTAACTGATTTTCGGTTCTTTGTCAAGCAATACTTCCATTCGCTGCTATGTCATCCGCTGCCGTTCCTGCTCCGTGATTTCCGGTTCCTGCCAAGCTTAATTTGAATGGATTCGTTTCTTTACTTCTTGCTCTTCCTGTCCTTCTCCGGCTCTGGCTCCATGCTCAGCGGACGGTCTTTACTGTTCTCGATATTATACTTTTCCTGATACTCTTCAAACAGTTCCCTGTATTTCTTTGCATTTTCGGCCAGCAGCCTCCGGTACTCTTCTTTTCCCGCATCAGAAATCGTAGAGGTATGAATATGTATATCGGCGTCCATATCATCCATCTTAATCGCCGCGCTGGTTACGCCGGTACAATGCGCGACAATTCTGTCAAAACTGTTCAGCAATTCATTAAATACCGTTCCCTGGGTCAGATCGCAGTCTCCATGGCTCAGACGGATTACATGACGCATCTTCAGTTCCTCGCAGAGCGCAGTTACAACTGCCGCCAGAGACTTCACCCGCATTGCTTTTTCCTTGTCCCGCATAGTCTCTACACTTTGAACCGTCATCTCCGCCGTCTCACGCACGGCATCCATCACCACGTTCAACTCGGCCTTGGCTTCCTCGGACAGCGAAATATTACCTTCCTGGATATTGTTGGTTACTCTGGCCACATTGGACGCATAATCTCCTACCCGCTCTAAATCACTGATAATATGTAAACAGAGAGACACCTGCCTTGTCTGCATTGTATTCAGTTCCCGCTTCGTCAGCATCATCAAATACTCTCCGAGTTTTGTCTCGAATTTATCAATCAGGTCTTCTTTTCTCTGAACCTTATTAAACCGATCCTGAGTAAACTCATTGATCAAATTCAGGGAACGCCCTACGTTCTTGCGGACCTTCTGCGCCATATCATACATAACTCGGTTAGACTGACCGATTGCCAGCGCCGGATAACGAAGCAGGCGCTCGTCCAGCATATCAAAGTTCGCGTCATCTTCTAAATCTTCCTCCGAATCCTTAATCAGCGCCTTCGCCAACTTTTCAAGTTTCGGAATGAACGGAAACAGTACGCATACGGTTGCAACACGGAACACGGTATTGATCGTAGCAATCATAACCGGACTCATGACCATATTTAAAAATGTAAAATGAATCACTGCATGAACCCCGTAAAAAACAACGGACCAGATCAGCATACCAAACAAATCATTCAGCAGATAAATAATCGCAGTTCTTTTTCCGTTCTTGTTGGCTCCAATGGCAGAAAGCAGCACCGGACAGGCCGCGCCTACGCCGATACCAAGGATAATCGGATAAGCGGTCGCAAAAGTCAGAGACCCCGTAACTGACAATGCCTGCAAAATACCTACAGAAGCTGACGCACTCTGCAGAACTGCCGTAAACGCAATACCGAGAAGGATACCCGCCACCGGGTTCGAGAACATCGTCAGCATACTTGTAAATGCCTCGCTCTCCTTTAATGGCGCAACCGCTCCGCTCATAGTCTGCATGCCAAACATCAGAATCGAAAAACCCAGCATAATATTACCCACATTTCGGTAAACAGTTCTTTTCGACATCATCCGAAACAGCATACCGACAATCGCTACTACTGCGCTGATGGTCGCCGTTGACAATATCTTGGCAATTCCACTAGAACCCTCTATATTAGAAAGACAGAGTATCCAGCCCGTAATACTGGTACCGATATTAGCGCCCATGATAATTCCGATCGCCTGTTTTAACTTCATCATACCAGAGTTAACAAAACCAACCACCATAACCGTCGTAGCCGACGACGACTGGATAACCGAAGTAACCCCCGCCCCCAGTGCGACGCCTTTGATGGAAGTATTCGTCATCTTATAGAGAAACGCCTCCAGCTTATTACCTGCGACCATCTTAAGTCCGTCGCCCATCAGCGACATTCCGAACAGAAACAGCGCTACGCCGCTAAGCAATGATAATATCATCGAAAATATGTCCATAACATCCTCCTTTGTAATAAACGTGTTTTGTTACAAAATCTTCAAACATGTTCTTCTCTTTGTTATGTACCTGTAATTCCTTTTACTCCATTTTTTACTATACCATTACTTTTTTCACCTGTCTATCCGCATAATAACCTAAAATTGATGTTAGAAATCGTATAAATTGCGGTACTGCCGATTTGTTTCCCCATACCGGATCTCCATCAGCGTAAGCCCCTGGGGCGGCGCCGTCACTCCCGCCTCCGTGCGCTTTTTGGCCTCAAGAATTTCCCGTACTTTCTCCGGTTCGTAGAAGCCTCGTCCCACGCGGATTAAAGTTCCGGCAATAATTCTCACCATATTGTACAAAAAACCATTCCCGGTAATCCGGATCACAATCTCATCCGCTCTCCTGCCAACCCATATCTCATCGACTCTTCGTACCGTATCCGACGTATTCGTCCTCACATTGCAAAAGCTGGCAAAATCATGTTCCCCTACCAAATAAGCCGCGCCTTCCTTCATCCGGGACACATCCAGCGGAAAAGAAACAAAGGCCGTCGTCCTTCGTTTCATAGGGTTCGGAACAGATGCGTTATATATGTGGTACTCATAGGTCTTAGTAATAACATCCTGATATCTGGGATGCCAGTTCCGCGGAACCTCCTCGGATTTTACAATCACAATATCCTCCGGCATCCGCTGGTTCAGCGCATAAGAAATACGCTCCGGCGGAATCCCGCTTTCTGTATCAAACACTGCCACATTCCCCAGCGCATGAACCCCTGAATCCGTCCTGCTGGCTCCAATAACACTGATCTCTTCCCTGGTAAGCCCTCTAAGTTCCCGGTTCAATACCTCTTCCACTGTAATCCCATTTGGCTGCACCTGCCAACCGCAATACTCCGTACCGTCATACGCAACCGTAAGCTTAATCCTCCTCATCCCTCCACACCTCTTTTCCAATCTCTTCTACCCAATTCGCAGCATGCAGCACCCTACGCGGTTAGATTTTGCCTTCCCCAAGGCCGGAACAGCGGCCCTTTTACCCAAAGCATAAAAAGGGCGCATTTAATGGAAGTGAAATCCACTGCTTACGCAGACTAAGATGTGCAGGCATACCTGCATATCTTAGCCGAAGTTAGCAGTTAGTTCACTGCTGTGTCGCCCAGCTTTGGGTAAAAGAGCCGCTGCTCCGGCCTTACGGAAGGCAAAATCCAACCTCACACACCCTTAAAAAATCCAAATCCGAAACGGAACATACCTCCCGATCAGAATTACGCCCGTCACATACAGCAGCACAATCACATACGCCGCCCGATCGGCTCCCGTATATCTTAACGGTTTCATCTTCGTTCGTCCTTCCCCTCCGCGGTAACACCTGGCCTCCATCGCCATAGCCAGATCATTGGCGCGGCGGAAAGCCGATACAAATAGCGGCACCAAAATCGGAATCATGCTCTTTGCTTTCTGCAAGATATTCCCGCTCTCTAAATCCGCCCCTCTGGCAATCTGCGCTTTCATAATCTTGTCGGTCTCCTCCAGCAGAATCGGGATAAACCGCAGGGCAATAGACATCATCATGGCAATCTCATGCACCGGAACATGAATCCGGCCAAGCGGCTTTAACAAGCTCTCAATTCCATCCGTCAGCTCATTGGGCGTGGTAGTAAACGTCATAAGGGAAGACCCGGTAATCAAATAGATTAGCCGGACTCCCATCAAAACCGCATTCCGAAGTCCTCCCTCTGTTATGGAAAGAATCCAAACGGAAACCAGCACCTCTCCCTCTTTTATTAAAAACAGATTAAACAGAAGGGTAATCATAAGCAGCATGATAATCGGTTTCATTCCCCGCAAAATATATTTCAGCGGAACCTTTGATATACGAATCAGCGTCAGAAGAAAAACCGTCGCCGCAAAATACCCGGTAATATTTTTAAACATAAACAACGAAATCAGATACAGCACCGTAGCAACAAGCTTTACCCGCGGATCCAGCCTGTGAAGCACGCTTTTTGCCGGATAGTACTGCCCAATGGTAATATCTCTAATCATTACCGACCACCTCCATAATACTGTCCGCAGCCTCCGCTACCGTAGTTGCAAAAAGCTCTACATCCAGTCCCCGTTCTGCAAGCTCATGCATGATATAGGTCACCTGAGGAGCGGCAAGACCTACCGCTTCCAATTCCTTATAGTGGGCAAATACTTCTTTGGGGGTTCCGTTATACATCACCTGCCCCTGGTTCATCACAATGATCCGATCCGCATATTTCGCAATATCTTCCATGCTGTGGGACACCAGAATCACCGTCATGTCCGTATTCTTATGCAGATAAGCGATCTGGTCTAAGATCTCATCCCGGCCTTTCGGATCCAGTCCCGCCGTAGGCTCGTCCAGAATCAGCACCTTTGGCCGCATAGCAAGCACTCCCGCAATCGCCGCCCTGCGCTTCTGTCCCCCGGACAGCTCGAAGGGCGAGGATTGGTAGTATTTTTCCTTTAATCCCACAAGCTTTAACGCCTCCCTGGCCCTCTGTTCGCACTCTTCCTTAGAAAGTCCCTGATTCTTCGGGCCAAAACACACGTCTGAAAGCACATCTACCTCAAATAGCTGATGCTCCGGATATTGGAACACCAGCCCAACCTGACTGCGCAGTTCTTTCATATTATAATACTCGCCGTAAATATCCTCTCCATTGTAAAGAATCGTTCCCTCCGTTGCCTTAATCAATCCGTTTAAATGCTGAATCAGGGTAGATTTCCCCGACCCGGTATGGCCGATAATGCCCACAAATTCCCCATGAGGAATCTCCAGGCAGATATCCTTTAACGCCTGCTTCTCATAAGCCGTCCCACGGCTGTATATATAATTTAAATGTTCTATTTTAATTGACATATCGCTTCCACCAGTTCTTCTTTCCTCAAAATACCGGCTGGTATATCCAGTCCGCGTTTTCTTAGTTCATCCGCAAGTATGGTTACCTGCGGAACATCCAGGCGGTACTCCTTCAGCCGGTCCACCTGGGAGAAGATTTCTCTTGGCGTGCCTTCCATCACCACATGACCATGATCCATGACAAATACCCGGTCTGCATCTATGACCTCTTCCATATAATGGGTAATCAGAATAACCGTTACCTTCTCCTGCTTTCTTAACTCTTCTACCGTACGGAGTACTTCCTTCCGTCCGTTTGGATCCAACATAGCGGTCGGCTCATCCAGCACGATACACTTTGGCCTCATGGCAATGACTCCCGCAATCGCAACTCTCTGTTTCTGTCCCCCGGACAGCTTATTAGGAGAATGATGCCGGTAGGAAAGCATTCCAACCGCCCGCAGGCTCTCTTCTACCCGCTTCCAAATATCATCTGTAGGAACCCCTAAGTTCTCTGGGCCAAAACCCACATCTTCTTCTACCACCGTACCGATAATCTGGTTATCAGGATTTTGGAAAACCATCCCTGCCGTCTGCCTGACATTCCACAGCTCTTTCCCGTCGCTGGTATTCCTTCCGTCCACCCATACGGTTCCCTCCGTAGGTACCAAAATTGCGTTTAAATGTTTGGCAAGGGTAGACTTTCCGGAACCGTTGTGTCCCAGGACAGCAATAAACTGCCCTTCCTCTATCTTGAGGTTCACCTGGTCAATGGCTCGGTAAGAGCCGATTACATTGCCTTCCTCATCCCGCTTTGCATATTCAAAAATTAAATCTTCGGTCTGAACCATCCTTTGCATAATAGTTTCAGCCTCCTTGTCTCTCCTGTTTCATTCACGCCTTAACTTCTCATCACGCCCTTACCCGGGGCGCGATACCGCCTACTGCTTCTCCGGTTCCGGATAATCCGCTCCTTTTGTGTCAACCGTAACCTTTTTCATCATCTGCGGCTCCATCGGACGGTCGCTGTAATCCGTAGGAACGGCGGCAATCTTATTCACCACATCCATCCCTTCGATAATCATGCCAAAAGCCGCATATTGTCCGTCCAAATGCGGAGACTCTTTATGCATAATAAAAAATTGGGAACCTGCCGAATCCGGATGCATCGCCCTCGCCATGGACAGCACGCCCTCGGTATGGCGAAGTTCGTTCGCAAATCCATTCTGCGCAAATTCTCCCTTAATCTGGTATCCCGGGCCGCCCATCCCCGTTCCGTCCGGGCAGCCTCCCTGAATCATAAAGCCGCTGATAACCCGGTGAAAAACCAGTCCGTCATAATAACCATTCTTTACCAGTGAAATAAAATTATTCACTGTATTTGGCGCGACCTCCGGATACAGCTCTGCTTTCATAATATCTCCGTTTTCCATTTCAATTGTAACAATTGGATTCTTCATCTTTCATCTCCCTCACTTCTATTTTCTTTTCCTACAGGCCGTACCCTCAATTTACAAGAGCATACACGCCCTAGGCATCTTCTTCATGCCGGCTTGCGAATTGACAGCCGAATCAATTGTAACACGCGGGTTTCCTAAAATCAACATACCCTAATAAAGTTGCCGTCCGCTCCCAAATCACTTTCTCACGGACTATGCGGCATGTGGAGAACCCTTTGCGAACCGCGTTATGCGATCCCCGTTTTCTCAAAGATGCACATATTATACTCTTTTTTTCCCTGCTTTACAGCCTGTTCTGTCCGCAGCGTCCACACCGCTACGGGACTCCCAGCCAGGCTTCGGCAGAAAGACACGCTGAAATTCGGCAGATCTTTCAGCTTGTAGGAAATAAAATCCGGCCTTCCCAGCATGTTCAGCAGCAGAAATTTAATCAAAAACCTTAGTATGTACGGCTCCTTTTCGTCGCTTTTCGTCAGGTTCGCCGAAAGCTGCCCTCTTAAAACTTCCGGAGCATGCTTCCGATACCAGTAAAGTCCCATGGAATTAAAAGACTGAACCATAAAACTCCCTCTATATTTTTTCAGCAGCTCATAGGAGGCCCTGCAGACAGCCAAGTCTCTTCCGGGAATCTTAAGCTCGATCAGGAGGGGAACCCGTCCGTCCACGTAGGACAGCACCTCCGAAAGCTCCGGTATCTTCTCTGTGGTATTCAGCAGGTGGAACTTCTGCAGTTCTTCTAACGTATATGATTCCACCGCCCCGATTCCGCGGCACATTCTCTCAAGTGTATCGTCATGAAATACCGCAACTCTTCCATCCTTTGTAATGTGGACGTCCAATTCAATTCCGTACCCGCCTGCAACCGCCGCACGGAATGCAGCCATAGAATTTTCCGGAACCAGTTCCTCTTTACTATGATATCCCCGGTGGGCAAACATAACGTGATGGAACTTCATCACGTCGTCAATGCGGCTTGTCCGGGGCCAGACCGCATAACAGTAGCCTCCTGCGATTACAGCAGCTAACACAATGATACATCCTGCCACAGGCATCCGATCTCTACTCCTTTCCCCTTATTTTTCTTATCCAATAATCAGACGGATCTTTTCTTGTTCCAGCTCGGCAGTCACGCTTCGCTGTATAAATATAGGCTCTCCATCCGTGTGTACCGGAAGGGAACTTTCGCTCTCAAATACTGCCTTCCGACATCGAAATGTATACACTCCCCGAAAAACAGTATGCCATCCCTTATATGCCGTCGGCAGCAGAAAAAGCACTTTCAGCTTAGGAAGGCCCGCGATTACCGTCACGTCCATCCAATCGTCGCAGGGGTCTGCCTTTGGACAGAACTGAAACCCGCCGCCCTCAAAGGGATGATTCATAGCAGTCGCAAAATAGACTCTCTCGTAGGAAACCGGCTCCCCGTCGTCCAGGCAGACCGTCATCCGTCCGGGTTTTAGAGCAAGCATCTGCACCAGCGCAATCCCTACGTAAGTAAGCTTCCCCAAGCGAAATTTATTTAAAACCGCTTTCAGCCTGGAAACCACCGCATAGTGGCAGATTCCCGCATCAAATCCAAACCCGGTACTGACTGAAAAACGCCGCGCCCGTTCCCCCTTCCAGTAAGTCAGACGCCCCACGTTCATCATCGCATATCTCTTCGGATTTAAAATCACATTAAGCGCCTGCTCCAAATCATACGGGTGTCCGAAATACCTTGCAAAATCATTACTCGAACCGATGGGTATATACCCAAAAGTTACTTTGGACAGCTCTTTAATCCCGTTCAGCACCTCGTTCACCGTACCGTCCCCGCCCAGCGCAACAATCGTATGCTCCTTCCCGTCGGCTGTAATCTCCCGCACAATTCCAGTAGCATGCCGCTGACACTTCGTAAAATACACCTGGTAAGAAATCTCTCTGCCCTTTAACAGTTTCTCAACCTCACTCCACACTCTGGCTCCCTGCCCGGAGCGCGCATTGGGATTTGTAATAAATATATACATTCTATTCTCCTTTGTATCCCTTTGTGTATATCCCTTCTATTCTCCCGCATCCGGCGGAACGCAAAACAACGCGGTAGCCCTTCCTGTCCCGAAATGATCCTTTTTCAAAATATCAAGCGCCTGCTCATAATCACCCTGGCGCATATACAAAACCATCTGTTTTAAATTCTCATTGGTCTTTTGAATTACCATTCCGTTGCGAACCGAATACATGCCCATCCGTATCAGCTCAGACAGATTATTCTCATAAACCCTGTTAATCCGTTCATTTTCATAGATACTAATGATTTCCATATGGAATGCTGCGTCCGCAAGTTCCCATCCAAAAGGGTCGTTTGCGGCGGCGCACATACGCACCGCCTTCTCCTCGATCCGATAAGAATATTCCTCCTGCCTTCCCGCGTCAAAGATCATCCGAAAAGCCGGAAGCTCTATCAGCTCCCGAAGCTGGTAAATCTGCCTCACATCCTGCTCTGTAATCTCTTTTACCGTCATAGACTTATAATAATCCGATACAATCAATCCTTCTGCCTGCAGCATCCGAATGGCCGTCCGGATCGGGTTGCGGCTCATAGCAAGATTATCCGACAGTTTCGACTCCGTAAGAGGCATTCCAGGCGGATACGTCAAATTTAAGATATTTGTTTTAATTGCATCATAGGCCTGGTCAGCCAGAGAAACCGATTTTTCTCTCATAAAACTCCATTCCGCCGCCTTTTTAGTTGGCGGCACAAATCTCTTTCAGCTATATGCTCATTGTATCCAAATTATACTCTGTTTCAGAACATTCTGCAATATCGTACCGCTCAGATGCATCTGTCAGGCACAGAATCAGAATATCGAAAGATTTTATTAATTTTATGAATTCCACACCGATTATATTGTTGATTTTAATCTTTCGTGTTATAATCCAAGAGATTCCAAATATACTATTATACATGGACTGTTAGACTTGAAAGGACGTAATACGATGAAGATAAAGCAACTTTTTAAAAAGTATAACCACGCTTTGGTTTTTCTATATGGTTTTATCTATATGCCATGGTTTCTATATTTGGAAAAACACGTAACCAGCGATTTTTACCTGATTCACTCCCCTCTGGATGATTACATTCCTTTTATAGAAGTATTTGTAGTGCCTTATCTGCTGTGGTTCTTATTTATCGCGGCGGGATCCTTCTACTTGTTCTTTACCGACAAAAAAGGATTCCTTAAGATGGCGGCATTTTTAATTATTGGGATGACAGCTTTCCTGATTATATGTACCGTCTATCCCAACGGTTTAAATCTCCGCCCGGAAGTATTCCCCAGGGAGAACCTATTTGTGGAACTGGTGCGTTACGTATATTCCACGGATACGCCGACCAACGTACTGCCGAGTATGCATGTATTTAATTCCATTGGACTGTGTATCGGCCTTACCCGTACGGGCTCCATACGAAACAAACGCGGCGTCTGCGTCAGCATACAGATTTTCACCCTGCTTATTATATTATCCACCGTATTTTTAAAACAGCATTCGGTGACAGACGTGATCGCGGGTCTGGCTCTGGCCGGTATTCTATACCAGTTTATCTACGTGCGGGAGAAAAAACGGGCTCACCGCTTACAGCATCAGCCTGTAATCTAATTTCACATGATATACGCAATGTATTTCTCAAACGCTGCCGGAATTGGGTAGCGTTTTTGTATTTCCTCCGGACGGACAAATATCAAATCGCCGCCGCAGGATTTTTCTAACTCGTCTACCTGGATCTGATAGCCTGTCATATGCCATTCTACGTGGCTGAATATATGCTTTGCCTCGCCCAGAGCCTGGATCCGGATCGGCGCGAGGCCGATACTTTTGCTGTACGCAATCACTTCCTCCCTGGTCAGATGCCCGTCCAGTCCCGGAAGCTCGTACAATCCCGCAAGCAGTCCCCGATCCGGCCGTTTACGGATTCCCCGCAGTTCTCCATCCCGAAAGATTAAGACGGTTCTCTCCTCGATTCTCCGTGCAGCGGCCTTTTTCTTCACCGGAAACTCCAGTTCTCTACCTTCCGCATGCGCCCTGCACCATCCCATTACCGGACATTTTGAGCAATTCGGTTCTCCGTTTGGAACACAGACAATCGCTCCTAATTCAATCAATGCCTGATTGAAATCACTGGAAGCATCCGTCGGAATCACCTGCCTTAGCAAATCTTCCATGTTCTTTCTCACACTCTGCTTCATAATGTCCGAATCACTGCCCGTAATCCTCGAAATCACCCGCAGCACATTTCCATCCACCGCAGGCTGCGCCTCACCAAAAGCAAAAGAGCTGATCGCTCCCGCCGTATAATTTCCGATTCCGCTTAAGCTCTTAATCTCTTCATACTCTCTGGGAAATTCTCCATGATAATCCACCATGATCTGCCTGGCCGCCTTCTGCATGTTGCGTACCCGGTTATAATAGCCAAGTCCCTCCCACAGCTTTAAGAGTTCCTCCTCCTCAGCTTCCGCAAGCGCCCGCACATCCGGCAGCGCCTGAAGGAATCTTGTATAATATGGCTTTACCGCCTCCACCCTGGTCTGCTGCAGCATAATCTCAGACACCCATACATGATAAGGCTCCGGCTCCTTCCGCCAGGGCAAATCCCGCTTATTGCCCCGAAACCACTCTACCAAAGGTCCCGGAAGTTTCTTTAAGGTCTGGAGCCGTACTGCCCGAAGAACCTCTTCTGACGTAAGCGCCACCGGCACTTCCTCTGCAAGCTCTATAAAATCACCGCCGGTCCGGCAGTCATAGGCAACCACTTTCACCCCTTGTTCCGCCGCTTTTAAGAGAGCCTCCCCGAATTCCGGATGGGTATCCGTATTTGGAGTGAAGTAGTCCACATCTTTCATCTGCACTACAAAAAAAACGAAAGCCTCATAGCCTTCCTTTACCGCACGAGCCAGTTCCTCCACATGTTTTACGGCACGTTCGCTTGGCGCGTCCGGAAAACGAACTCTTCCCTCTTCTTCTAAGCTTACCCCTTTCACTTCTATAAAAACGCGGCGCTCTCCCGCTTCCACATACAAATCAAACCTGGAATCCCCATATCGGACTTCCGGCTGGACCCTGGTAATTCCAGGAATCATGTTCCCCTCTTTAATCCATTCCCCGACTACCTGATTCGGCGACTGGGAATCAAGGTTGACGATACGCAGCCTCTCTGCAGCGGCGCCGTCCGCGCCGCGCGCTACGCATCTTTTCTCTACCGCAATCAGATCCCACTTCGTCTTCCTACCCGGCTGAGCCGACTCCTGCACATATACCGCGGCGCCTGGAATCAGCAGCTCCATACATCTCCCGGTATTCTTCACATGAACCTTCTCCCGCTTCCCGTCTATCTCCACATAAGCAATAAACCGGTTGGGACGCTCCAGAAAAATTCCTTTTGTTATCTTCTCATACTTCATCTATTTTCTCCTAAAGAAGCGCCGATCAGCACCTTTTTCCCCTGAAACGCAAAACCGTATTTCCTAATCCGTTCCTCCGGCGCACTCTATTGTTCTATTTATTCAGTATATCGGTTTCTATATTTAAAATCAACCGGAAGGACTGATTCCTTTATAAAAACGCCTTCCTTGCGTTACTGTTTACCAAATGACCTGTGAGCTGTAACTTCCTTGCAAAACACGATAGATTCCATCTATATCACCTCTTTTATATAGAAATTTTGAATCGCAAACCTTTCCTGATGGATTGTCCTTTTCCACCTAAAATGTTACGGTTATTATACATGTAATAAGTAGCAAAGGAGATAGGAAAATGATGGAATTAATCAAAGAATTACCTGAGGTCTTTGAAGAATTTGCCCAGCAGCGCAAAAACTCGTTTCTTGCACTAAAGGAAATCAAAGATCAGGGAACCCCCGTCGTAGGAGCTTACTGCACCTACTTCCCCCGGGAAATCGCTATGGCTATGGGCGCCGTAACCGTAGGCTTATGCTCTACCTCCGACGAGACAATCCCGGACGCTGAGAAAGATCTGCCCAAAAACCTCTGTCCCTTGATCAAGTCCAGCTACGGCTTCGCCGTAACAGACAAATGCCCCTTCTTCTACTTTTCAGACGTCGTCGTTGGCGAGACTACCTGCGACGGCAAGAAGAAGATGTATGAATACATGGCCGATTTCAAGCGGGTTTTTTTGATGGAACTTCCCAACACACAGAATCCCACTGCTCTTGAGCTGTGGAAAAGCGAGATTATCCGCTTCAAGGAATATCTGGAACAAGAATTTAATACCACCATTACAGAAACCTCGGTTCGAGATGCAATTAGAACAGAAAACCGCGCCCGCCTGGCGCTGAAAAAACTGTATGCCGTCATGCGGCACGACCCTGCGCCGATCAAAGGACACGATCTTTGGAAGGTACTCTACGGCAGCGGATTCAAGTTTGATCGTAATCGGATTCCGGATGAGGTGGACGCCCTGACCGCCAAAATTGAAAAAGAATATGCGGAAGGAAAAATGGAAGAAAAGAAACCGCGTATCTTAATTACCGGATGCCCGATCGGCGGCGCTCCAGAAAAGGTGATCCGAGCCATTGAAGATAACGGTGGGATTGTCGTAACCTTCGAGAACTGTTCCGGCGCTAAATCTGTGGATAAGCTGGTGGACGAAGATAACCCGGACGTATACGACGCGCTTGCACGGAGATATTTGGATATCGGATGCTCTGTTATGACGCCGAATCCAAACCGCTTAGAACTTCTTGGCCGGCTGATTGAAGAATACAAAGTTGACGGCGTAGTAGAAATGACCCTGCAGGCCTGCCATACATATAATGTAGAAACCCTGGCTATCCGCAGATTTGTCAATGAGAAAATGGGGCTTCCATATATCCATATAGAAACCGATTACTCCCAGGCAGATATCGGACAGTTAAATACCAGGCTTACCGCATTCTTAGAGATGCTGTAAGATCACGCAAAAGGAGCCTTATTCATATAACGCCGCTGCACTATATGAATAAAGCTCCTTTCTTTTTCTCTAAGTCTTACCTTTTCCTATGTACGATATCCTTTATTTCCTACTTTTTTTCTTCTTGCCTCCCCTGCCCATTTGAAACAGCAGAAGACTTACAATAACAACTCCTGAAGCAAGCGCCGCAAGCACCCATATCACAATCGGATTCGTATCCCCGGTTCTTGCAGAAGTCGTACGTCTTGTCGTAGAACTGTTCGTGCTTGTTCCGGTTGACTTTGTTCCGGTTGTATTATTTGACGCTCCGTTGGTAGTACCGGTTGTTGTAGCGGTTGTACGAGGCTGAGTCTGGCTTGTTGTAGGATTATTACCGGTGTTATTGTTATTACCGTTATTATTGTTGCTATTGCCGGGATTATTGTTATTATTATCGTTATTATTACCGTTATTATTGCCGTTGTTATTATTATCATCGTTATTGTCATCGTCGTTATTATTACGATCAGGCTCCTCGACAACACGAATCGTCAGGCTCGCTGTGGCGGTTCCCTTTAAATCTCCCTCTCCCTTTGTATAGGTTACTGTCAGCGACTTCCCCCCCAAGGTAGACATATCGATATCTTCCGCATTGGTAGTGTAATCCGTCACTCTCTCGGTAAATCCGTCTGGATATCTTGCAATAACATTCAAGTCGTTGATCGTCAACGGTTCTCCAAGGATATACTCCGTCTTTGCCTTATCGATCGTAAGACTCTCCGGACCGATATCCGGATTATGTTCTATGATTAAGTTACCCGGAATATCCGTCAATATAGAATAGTTGTCTGTAACGTCGTCGCCCTTGCCGTTATTATCACGAATCTCTACGTAATTATTACCGTCCTCATCCTTCCCGGAAAATGCGTAAATCAAACCGCTGTCCGTTACGTCCGTCGTACTTGGACTAAGGGTAAGCTTCGTAATGACATCTCCTGATACCAGACTGGTATCCTTTGACAGTTCATACTTATCCGGATTCAGGGAATCTCCCCATCGGATCCGCTGATCTCCAGGAATAACCTTAATCAGACGCGGCGTAATGCTTATATGTCCCGGTTTCAAAGTCTTATCCAACCAGGTATTGATCGTATCATATCCGTCCTTTGTAATGCGGAAATCTATATCATACTCGCCAACATCCTTAAAAGCAAACGCATCGGGACTCTTATTCCAGTCAGGCTCCTGCCCCTCCACTCTGAGACTGTAAGAAACGATCGCGTCGGCAGGCTTTATGTTCCTAAGCTCTATCCCGTGTCTCAGTCCGTCATATTCGCCGCTGTATTCTGCTTCGGCGGGATCATAAGTGATCTCTTTATCCGGATCAGTAATGAATTTATTACATTCCACTGTTAACTCGCTGCTGCTCGACGGCGAGGCATTTACTTCAAATTCCTTTCCTTCCGTTGTCTTTAGCTTTACGGTTACGGTTCCTCCCGCAGGAAACTGATACCCCTGAAGCGCGCTTAACTTAATCTGTGCAGTATATACTTTATCAAACTGCGCGTCGCCTCCCACTTCTTTTCCATCCAAATACCAGCTTATAGAAGGCGAATCTTTTGTCGTTTCACCTCGTACTCCAAATGTCCGACAGGTCACGCCTTTATTTAACGGAACCCCCGGTTCCGGATACTCAATGCCATCAAGTTCAATATAATTAATAATTCCCTTTTCCGCCTCAATTGCATACGCAAAACTATTTGAGCTGTTCGGCCGGGTTTCAATCCAGATCTTACATCCGTCTGTCTCAAAATTCAGAACGTCTATGTTGACTCCGGCTCCGGTATTTACAGAAGTCTTGACATCGGCCGCGCTAATTGTCTCTGTCTCCGATATGTTCTTTTTGTAATACCAGTCTATGCCGTCTGTACTGCCTTGTATAATAAGGAAAGATCCGTTTGGAACAGCGTCGCATCTAATATAATCCTTATTATAAGCCACGCCCGTCTTCGCAAAAACCGTTTCCTTGCCGTTTGCCCGCAGCACCATCGTCTCTTTGTCTGTATCTGCAAGCGCACTGGCGCCCACGTTTGCAGCCAAAGGCACTGTAGACGCAAAACGCACTTTTGACAAATCCAACTCAAATACCGGTAAAATCTTTTTTTCCTCCTGAACAGGCTTTGCCGACGCGCCGGTATCACTCGCGTACCCATAAGCCTGCGCCGTCTCTCCCTGAACCGGAGACTGCGTCCATAATTCATCCGCCGAATTAGTCAAAAACTCATTCTTCAAAGCAATATTACTGCCTCCAAACGTCAAATTAGCGCCGTCCCAAACCGGTGCGTAAAATTTATCGGCAATTTTATACGGAGCCCCATTCGCATCTGTCAGTTCTAATTCTTTCTGAAGCACTAAGTTCCCTTCATCCGTCGTAAAATAAGCGCCTCCAGTCTGTATCTGATTCAGCGTCTTCCTTAACGTACTGGCTCCGTAATGATTCAATTCTACCGTTCCAGGCGCCTTAGAAGTCCCTGTATCATCCTGGCCGTAATCACCAAACTCGTCTTTGTAGGTAATGTTTGCGCCAGTGCTGCTCTGATATGCCGTTAAATCCCCTGTTAAACCCTTCCAGTGCTGGCCGGAAAAAAGTATTGCGTTTTTCGTTATCTGGGTGCCGTCTGTTCCCGCGACATACCACTCTCCCAATTTCGGCCCGTTTGTTCCAAAATTAATGTGTACGTCGGTATTCGCTAATTGATTCACCAGACCGTCAACCCCTACATAATGCCCCGCGGCCGGTGCGCTCGCCTTCACAACGCTGACATAATTAATGAAAGACGGCATTGCGATTCCCGCTACTAATGCCGCTGCAATCAGCTTCGCTATTCTTTTCTTTCCTTTTTTTTGTTTTCCTTTCATGGATGCCTCCTGTATCTTAACCTCAATTTAAACTTCCTTGTATACAGATATATTACAGTATACCATTTTAGACACATTTTTCAAGTAATTTCCCGGCCATTTCTACGGAATCTGATGGAAACCGCCACCCCTTGCTCCGTTCAAAACTACATTCGCAAATCCATTCAAAATTCACATCGTGAATCGGATCCGTTCACACCTGGATCACTTTTTAAGGACTTCCCGGCAAACACAAAACTCTGTGCGAACAATACAAAAATCCGCAATATATCTCTTCTATATTTCATATCGACTTGATGTCCGCAGAAAATAAGACTTTTCTTGAAATAAACAGAAACAATCTATCTATACGCAGAAGTCCCCGCATTGTCCCCTTTCTATTACTTTCTATGTTAAGCCTGGACTTTTATGACTAAAAATATAAATACAGCGGGTAAAAACCTAAAACAGGTATCGAACGCCGCTGCTCCGATACCTGTTTTTAACTACGTACTATTTAATTCTATTGTTAACTCCAAAGCGAACTGCCCCTATAAAATCTTAGACAAAAATTCCTGCAGCCTCGGATCCTTCGGATGCCCGAAAAACTCATCCGGACTTCCCTGCTCCTTGATCTCCCCGTCCGCCATGAAGATCACTCTGCTTCCCACTTCTCTGGCAAATCCCATTTCATGGGTCACCACCACCATGGTCATGCCGTCTCCTGCAAGCTGCTTCATAAGTTCTAACACTTCGCCCACCATCTCCGGGTCAAGCGCCGAGGTCGGCTCGTCAAAAAGCATCACGTCCGGTTCCATTGCCAGCGAACGCACGATTGCGATCCTCTGCTTCTGTCCGCCGGATAGCTGGGACGGATAGGCGTTCGCCTTCTCGGCCAATCCGACCCTCTCCAAAAGTTCCATGCCCTTTTTGTCCGCTTCTTCCTTACTCATTCCCAGCAGTTTCGTAGGCGCCAGGGTAATATTCTGCAGAATAGTTTTGTGAGGAAACAGATTAAAATGCTGGAATACCATTCCCATTTTCTGGCGATGCCTGTTGATATCCACCTTCTTATCCGTGATATCCACGCCCTCAAAATAAATCTTTCCTTCCGAAGGTTCTTCCAGAAGATTCAGAGAGCGGAGGAATGTAGATTTACCGGAACCGGAAGGGCCTACTACAACAACCACTTCCCCCTTGCGGATCTCTTCGCTGACTCCGTTCAGCGCATGTAATTTGCCGAAATTTTTCTGAAGGCCTTCTACCTTAATCAATGTCTCTCCATTCTTAATGGCCACTGTTCCTCAGCCTCCTCTCCAGCATATTTACAAGCTTACTGAATATCATAACCATAACCAGATAAATCACCGCCACGGTAAGCAGCGGGAACATCGCGTCATAAGTGCGGCTCCTGATAATATCGCCGCCCTTGGTCAAATCCTGAATCGCAATATACCCGGCCACCGAGGTTTCCTTTAGCAGCACGATAAACTCGTTGCCCAGCGCCGGCAGGATATTTTTAAAAGCCTGCGGCAGCACGATATAAACCATCGTCTGAAAATAATTAAATCCCAGGGAGCGTCCAGCCTCGAACTGTCCGTCGTCAATCGACATAATCCCGGACCGCACAATTTCCGCCACGTAAGCCGCCGAGTTCATTCCAAATGCCAGAACCGCCGCTAAAACCTTACTTACATTCACCGTTCCGAAAATTACAAAATAAATAATCAAAAGCTGCACAACCACAGGTGTTCCCCGGATTACCGTAATGTAAATCTGTGCGATCAGGTTCAAGAGCTTTAATTTCCCGGTTTTTATATATGTAGATCGGATAATGGCAAGGACAAATCCAAGCACAATACCAATCAAAAGTGCAAGAAAGGTAATCTGTAACGTCACCTTCAAGCCGTCTGCAATATAGGTCCAGCGATTGCCGTCAATAAAGTTAAACGCAAAACGCTCCCCAAAGCTCATATCCATCCCCACTTCACTCATCCTCTTCTTTCTGTACAAACGTTCCTGCTTCTACCGCCTTGAAAGCGCCCTTTCAATGCCCCTCAAGACGGCTGCAGAACCTGGTTACTCTATTACGATAACAACCTGACGCGCGGTACAATAGGTATCTGAGAAATCAACGGATTTCAAACGATCCTCGGTTACGGTCATGCCTGCGAATCCTACGTCTGCCTTTCCGCCCTGTACCGCGGTAATGATGGACTCAAAAGCCATGTCCTCAATCACCAGTTCCTTACCTAAGTAATCGCAGATTGCCCTTGCAACATCCGCATCAATACCCATAATTGCATCCTCGCCGTCAACGGTCTCATGGAACTCATACGGCGGAAACTCTGCGTTGGTAGCCATAACAATCTGTCCGTCGCGTTCTACCGACTCGTCAATGGTATAAGGCTCGCCCTCTCCGCTGATATAGTAATCAAAGATTGCGTCAAAAGTTCCGTCCCCTTTAAGCGCAGCAAGCGCCTCGTTGAGCTGTTCCGTCAGTTCCTTATTATCCTTGGAAACTGCAATTGCATATTCTTCCTCTGTATATGCCTCGTCCAGAATCTTAAGTCCTTCATTTTCATCTACAAATACCTGCGCCGGTTCGTTGTCGATGATTACCGCGTCAATCTTGCCCTGCTGCAATGCCTGAACAGCCTCAAATCCTTTATTGTAACGCTCTACGCAGTCCTCGCCGAACTCGTCTGTTACGTAGATATCGCCGGTCGTACCTGTCTGTACGCCGATGGTCTTACCTTCTAACTGGTCAATAGAGGTAATCGCCTCCGCCTGATCCGCGCCCTCGCCCGACGCTTCCTTCCCGGAATCTCCTGAGCCGCCGCATGCCGCCAGCGAAACTACCATTGCAGAAGCCAATAATACGCCGCTTAACTTTTTCAATTTCATAACTTCTCCCTTCCGCTCAACTTTCGTGAGACTCTTCTTCATAATCCCAGCGCCGCCGAATCAACTTCATATCTTGTGGTACGGCCGATGCCAATGAAGAAATTTACATTTTCTTGCATAAATATTCACCTTTCCTATTTTAACATGTTTCATATAAAAAGCAAGCGGCTTTTACTGCAACTGGGATCTTCCGCCATAAATTTATAAAAAATGCAGCGCCAAACTTTCTTGACCCTGCATTTTTTGTAAATATCGCACAATTATCCTCAGTGAATGGGGGGACATACAATTTTGCCCCGCTAGTCTCCCAAAAACGGCGATTGGACGTGTATCCCCTTATCCGGCGCGGACATTTATCCCATAATTAACTTGACGACGGCGGAAATAATAATAGCCGCCCCCAATACGATCCGATAATATCCAAACACCTTGAAATCATGCTTCTTAATATATCCCATCAAGAATTTAATCGCAATCACCGATACGACGAAGGATACCGCGCATCCCAACATCAGAAGCCCGAACTCCTGCCCGGTAAAATGGAACCCGAACTTTACCAGCTTTAGGAAGCTGGCGCCGAACATAACCGGAATTGCCAGGAAAAAAGTAAATTCAGCCGCCGTCTCCCGCGCTACCCCTATCATAAGCGCGCCCACGATCGTCGCTCCGGACCTGGAAGTTCCCGGTATCATAGCCAGCATCTGGAATACTCCGATCCAAAGAACCATCTTGACAGACAATTGGGAAATCTTCGTCACTTCCGGTTTCACGCCTTTATTTTTGTTCTCTACAATGATAAACAGGACTCCGTACACGATCAGCATCACGGCAACCGGAAGCGGCTTATAAAAGAGCGCGTCTAAGTAATCGTCAAAAATCAGCCCCACCACCGCCGCCGGAACGGAAGCAATCACCACCTTGATCCACATCTGCCAGGTGAGCATCTGCTGCCTCTGCGTCTTTCTTGGCGAAAAAGGATTCAGCTTGTGAAAATAAAGTACGACTACCGCCATAATCGCGCCAAGCTGAATGACTACATTAAACATTTCCATAAATTCTTCGCTCAGTCCGGGTTTCAGTAAATCTCCGACCAGAATTAAATGACCCGTACTGCTGACCGGAAGCCACTCGGTAATTCCTTCTACGATACCAAGAATCACAATCTTAATATAATCCAACATCTTCTCCTAATCTCCTTTATCTCCTCTGGCTATTGTAATACGTATTTTTCAATCGCTTTTGCCGCCCCGTCTTCATCATTGGAACATGTTACATAGTCTGCCGCCGCCTTCACTTCGTCGATTGCATTAGACATAGCCACTCCAAGCCCGGCTTCCTTCACCATTTCAATATCATTGGAGCCGTCTCCGCAGGCCATAATCTCTTCCTTGGAGATTCCAAGAAACTCTCCTAACTTGATCAGGGCGACGCCCTTTCTTGCCTCTTTCGCATTGGCTTCCAGGTTATTATGGAGCGCCCCGCATACTGTAATCTCCGGCAATGTCTCCCGCACTTCTGCAAAAGCTGCCCGCTTCTCCTCCTGGCTGGCAAAAAGCGCCTGTATCTTATCCACCGGCCGATGTTCCCCGTGGTACATCCGAAAAACGTCCTCCACCGGTCTTCTGGTATTGCGGATATATGCCAGCATAGGCGCGGAAGGCATATAACGCTCCACGACCTTTAAGTCCTCTTCATTCGCATACCCGATTCCGTCATAATAGATTTCCAGAAGGGCGTCGTACCTCTTTAAAATTTCTAAGAGCCTGCCTCCGGCTTCATAAGATATCAGCCGTTCGTACAGTACCTTATTTTCCTGTAAATCCAACACCCTGGCTCCGTTCGATGTTAATGCGTAGCGGATTCCCGGAAATCCCAGAATTTCTTTCGGGATTCCCGACACTGGCCGTCCGGTAGCGGGAAGCACAATGATCCCGCGTTCAACGGCCTGCCCGATTACCCGCCTTGCATATTCTGTAAAGACTTTATTGCTGTCCAGAAGAGTTCCGTCCAGATCCAGACCGATCATCCTAATGTTTCGTTTCATCATACGCCAGTAATTCCTTTCCGTCTTTTGTAAATAAATACAATCCCATGCTGACCTTGCTCTGAGCCGCCGCGTAAGCCCGCTCTGCATGCTGCTTCATCTTTTCTAGAACTTCGCCCTGCGACGCCGGCGCAAATAGAACGGTATCCTTTGAGGGAACCATGATCAAAAGATCGTCTTCTAACTTAGTCGCGCATACATCCCAGATATGGCGGAAGCACAAGGAACTCGCCTCATGATAACCGTCTGCCAGTATGGCAAACGCTCCGTACATCGTATTTCCAATCACAAATTCCACATCCCGTACCAGATTCTCACAGGCAATCTGATACAGCGCTTCGATGTCACAGTCCGGCGGAAGCATATTGTCTTTTAAGATTTCATATGCCTCTTCTCCGCGTTTTATTACAAACACAACCATCAGCTCTCCTGCAAATGCAATCAGCGGCGTGTCCTTTACCGAGATATTCTTCCCGTTCAGCGCCCGCGGCTCTGTCAGCGACTGGGTAATCCACGGATATATCCGCTCCTTTATATGTTCAAACAAGTAATGCTCTTCTTCGTATTTTCTCATCTCCGTATGCTCCCCGGCTCTTATTCCCATCTATTTCCTCAGCAGCCGGGATGAAACCCTGTTTTCCCGGCATATAACACAACTGCTGAAAACTCTTTATGATCCTATCATAGCAAAGTTTCCCAAATAAAGCAATTTGTTGTATGACGATGCCCAAATTTAAAATTCTATTAATAATCCCATATTTGCCTGTTAAGACTGTTGCTACTTGTCAAGGACGTATTCATCATTTTTCATCACTTTTTCTTGTTCTGTCCTGCCCATGCTCTAAACCGTGGAGAATAACACGCTTTAGCTTGTCCTCTACGCTTTGGGTACTCATATCAGAGAAATGCACTTCGACTAAGCAGGTTGTCTTATCAACCTTCTTTTGCAAACAGGGCGTTAATCTCCCTGTGATGTTGATTTTGAATGTTGTCGCCCATTGTTCCTCCTTAATGGCAATAAATAGAGCATATAGATTTCAGTTTCTATATGCCCTAACGCTGTTACTATATTTTATTTTGATTGATATGATTGATTACACCAACTGCATAACCTGGGCTTCAAGTTCCCTTAATTCGTCTAATGATAATGAGGGAACACATAGAGCAATTTCATCAAGCGACAGCTTTCCCATTTTTATCATTCTTTCCGCTGTTTCTCTCGCCTCATCGTGCCTTTCACTCTTAATAAATGACTTCATTATCTGTTCTTCATCAAATAAACTCATCATAATTGTCACAACCTCCTTTTCTCTCTGCGCTAAATATTCCCTTAGAACATTCCTATCTTTGCATATGCGAATTGTTTCAGTAACCGCCTTTTGTATCATTCCATACTGTTTTGTCTGTTCGTTAAAAACTTTACAGAAAATGATGTACTGATTGATAATATCATCTGTATCGCTTTCATAGATAACCTTTGCTTTTACTTCAATGTCAATATCTGCACCTTCAAAAAATTCTTTTGACAAAAAAATTTCATCGGATTTCCGCCCTTTGTTTCCTGTAAAAACCACATAGAGTTCGGGTTTCGGCATTTTCACTTTCTTGCTTTTGTAATAGTTTTGGCTGGTACGTTGAAAATATTC